>NZ_BAABHO010000012.1:0-130321 GCF_039542135.1 Actinomycetospora chlora | reverse complement strand
TGGGGGGTCCACTTTCGGCCGTCGCCAAGGGGTCCAGATTCAGCCGTCGTTGACAGGTGCTCCCCGAGATCGTCGGGAGTAAGCGCCCCGTGGACGATCGAGAGACAGGCACCGCAGGCCCGACACCTGCAACGATGGGTGCGCCGTCAGGGACTCGAACCCCGAACCCAGTGGACGAGAGTCACTCCGCGCACGGTCATCGATGATTATCGTTTGTGCTGGTCAGCGGACGTGCTGCCGAATGTCGATCATCAGCGGTGACCGGTCGACGACGGCCGTGGTGTGACGTAAGCGGCCACCTAAGCGGCCGGTGACGTGTGCCCCTGACGCTCGACCGCCTAAGGTGCTAGCGACCGCGTCCGAGTTTGACGCCGAGTTTGCTGGGGCTCGGCGGCGGAACATCGCCAATTGCTCCCCGACTGAACTAGACGAGGTGGTCGGCCGGCGTGGCTGACGGACACTCTGGCACCAACACATCCAGCTTCACTGGCTCAAGTGCCCGACCGCAACGCGGGACATGTGCTTCCGTTGCGCGCAGCCGGCTCGCCCCGATCAAGAGCGTCCGCATGCTAGCTCGCTCAACTCTCGCTCGGACGCGACCAAGTGGATGACCAAGACGGCCGCTTGGACTGTTGCCCTGCTGTCAGCTCGAGCAACGCCTGTGGTCGATCGTCGAGAAACGTGCACGGTGTTCCTCGTTCGTCAGCTGAATGCGCTCCCACGTCGCCGCGGTGATCACCACCTCGCCGACGCGCTGGGCCTCGTGGACCGCATGCAGGACGCCCTGGCCGGGGAGATGCAGCGCCGCCGGGAGCTGCCTGCGCGCGGCCGGTAGCCTCGCGGACGTCACCGAGTACGAGTGGCCGCGGGCGAGTGGCGCGGCGCTCAAGCCGTTGCCGACGCTGTTCGTCGTCGTCGACGAGTTCTCCGAGATGCTGAGCCAGAAGCTGAACTTTGGGGAGCTGCTCGTGGCGATCGGGCGGCTGCGCCGCTCGCTGCAAGAGCAGCTGCTCCTGGCCTCGCAGCGCCTCGAGGAGGGCTGGCTGCGCGGGCGCGACTCGCACCTGTCTTACCGCATCGGGCCCAAGACCTTCTCCGCGGCTCACTCCCGCGCGGTGCTCGGCGTGCCCGACGCCGCCAAGCTGCCGCCGGTGCCGGAGTCGGGCTACCCCAAGGTCGAGTCCTCGAGCATGGTCCGGTTCAAGGCGGGGCTACGTCTCCGCGCCGTACCGGGCAGCCGACCGGGTCGTGCCGCAGGAGTCCCCGCTGCCGCGCGAGATGCGCCCGCTGCTGTTCTCGACCCACTGGGTGGAGCCGGCCGCGCCCACGGTCCTGGACGCCCCGCCCGGCAAGGGGGCGAACGGGGACGAGCCCGCGGCGGTTCACCAACGGTGATCGGGCCGCACGGCGGACCGCCCGACGGGGCGGAGAAGCATGGTCAAAGAAAGCCGATGACTCAGGACTACCAAGTGCTGCTCGGGGCTGTGGCCGAGGCGATCCGCTACCTCGCGATTGGCGGGTAGCTCACTGTGCCGCGTGCGAAGCGCTGCACCGACTCCCAGAGCTTGGGCGCCGATCCCGCCGCGCCCGGATAGTGATAGACCGAAGTCGGGTTCATACGGTGCCGCTTGCCGGGACCGGCAGGAGACCCGGCCGAGTCTCCCTGCGCGCTGAGGAGGCCGAGAGCGACGATCGCGCTTGAGACACAGCCACGACTACGACAATCGGGTGATAGTGGCGAGGTCAGTCTCTGCCGGTGTCAACTAGGAGTAACGGCCTCGTGAAGAGGTCCGATACTGCGGATACATCCGCCGCAGAGCGATGAGTTGAACGCAGTGACTCGCGCACTGTCGGCCAGCGCCGGACGAGCAAGCGGGGGCTTCAAAGATGACGGCGGTACCAGGTCGGGACATCCGCGCCATCAGGTCCCCATGGTCGCGGAGGTCTGGGCGCCGACACGGTCAGCCGATGCGCCATGACCGACAGCCGCGTCACCGTACTCGTCAGTAAGTTCAACCGCCGGCCATTCGGATTGTTAAGAGGAGAACGATGTCTCGGGCGTCTCGTCGGCCTTTGGCCGCGCTTATCTCAACGGCAATGATCGTTGGCCTATTCCTCATCCCTGGACCTACCGCAACGGCTGACGATTGCGACGAGAGGTATGTTCCCGGCCGCGGGCACGTAAGCGTGGCGGACCTTGGCGGCAACCTCAGCATATCTGTGCAGTTTGAATTCACGCAGCAACAGCTCGACTCTCTCCGCTGTCACAATCCAGCTGCGCTCGAAGTTGACGTAGTGGTGAGCGGCGCAGTGCAAAACTATGGCGACCGTACAAATCGAACGAATTTGCCGAACAGCTACGTGGACACCGAGTTTGACGACGATTACTCGACTCGCGTGCTTACGGTCGGCACCACGGCGCCAGAGAACTTGCGCGCGGATAGCATCTACTACTTGATTCTCGACCTCGACGGTTACGTGCGTGCTATTGACAGTGAGATGACCGTAGGGCTCGACTTCCAGCGAGGTCGCTGGGCGGGGCTTAGTCCGGCGCATCCGGTGGAAGCTGCTGCTTGTGCACGCGGGGCTCGCCGGGACCCCGCGTGGTGCGTGTTTGCTGCGAACACTCAGGTCATGAGCAAGAACGGGATGGATCCAATCCACTTACCGAATGCTTCGAACTACGTTGAATCCGGAGCTTGGGGAGGTCCTCTCTCGAACTGAGGGAAGCTGGGGTGTCGGGGGCGAACAGAGTCGATCGGTAGCGCCCGAGTGCCTCGAGTGCACAGGAAAAGTTGCGGCTGACAGGTGCTGGAGCAAGCACTCTTCTCAGCCACGCTTTGTCGCTCGTCCTTCTCTAGCGGCGGAGGCTGGGGCGGGCGGTCCCGACCGACTCGATGGTCGGGGCATCGTCAGAAGTCTCGTCCTCCTTACCGTGCTCCGCCCCGGGCCGGTCCAGCCAGCGCCGCTTAGTACGAAAGGTGTCCGAACTTCGCCATGCCGAAGCGAGATTACTTCGACTCGCCCGACGCCCCGCTCGCCAACGATCTCACCCCAGTACTAAACGTGGCGGTCTTTAACGCTGCTGCCGAGCTGTTGCTGATACGCCGGTCCGACAATGGGTTCTGGGCGCTTCCCGGGGGCTACATGGAGGTTGGGGAGCGATTCGCAGAGGCGGCGGCCCGCGAGCTCGTCGAGGAGACCGGGATTGCGGCGGAGGTGACTGGAATTGTCGGGGTCTACTCCGACCCTCGGCACGTCACGGCTCATGACGACGGCATCGTGCATCAGCAGTGCACGATTTGTTTGCGGGCTCGGCCTATAGGCGGGCAACCGGGGGCCACCGCCGAAGCGAGCGTCACGGCGTTCTTCGACCGGAGACGCGCAATGGAGCTGCACATGCACCCCACCATGCGCCTACGCGTTGAGCACGCGTTCGACCGTCCATCCGACCCTTACATCGGCTGATGACTAAAGTCTTCATCAGCTACAACCGGGACGACGGCGACGCGGTCGACGCGGTGGTCCGCGAGTTGGCGGGGCACGGTTACCACAACGTGTTTGCCTACGACCTCGACGGCCGCGGAACCCGGTTAGGCGAGCGATGGCATCCGTCACTGATGGCGGAGGCCCGCACGTGCGACGTCCTAGTCGTCCTAACTGGGCCAGCGTCAATTCGATCTCAGCGATGCACCGAGGAGATCACCGTCGCGCTGGAGCGGTCCATGCCGGCCCGACCGTTCGAGCTGGTCGTCGCCGGCACCGCCGGAAACCCCCTGTTGGCCGACCGGCAGCGACTGGTGCTTAGCGATCGGAGTGGCCGGCTGGATGCGCTGGTGGAGGCCCTCGCCGAAGCCGGGTTCGAGCCTTCCGAGCGTGCGCAGCCGACCGAATCGCCCTATCCGGGTCTACGTGCATTCGACGCCGAGGACGAGCAGTTCTTCCACGGCCGAGACACCTTGGTAACCCAAATTGTCGACCGCTTGGACGGCTCGACGCTGACCGGGGGTGTCGTGCCGATACTCGGGCCGTCTGGCGCTGGCAAGTCATCTCTTGTGCGGGCCGGAGTGATGCCCTGCTTGCGCCGAGGGCGTGATATGGCCCAAGGCCGCGCTTTAGTCAACACCTGGTTCGTCTGCGACCCGTTCACCCCGGGGGAGAGCCCGCTGACCGGGCTCGGGGCCTCTCTCGCTCAGGCCGCCGCGCTGGTTGGGTCGACTTCGCCGCTGTGCAACGACCCTGACGGCATCGCGGCGCGTCTGTCCGCCGACGATGTCGATGCGGTCCTGACCAATCTACTCGTGGGAAAGCGCACTGGTCGCGTGCTGTTGGTGCTCGATCAGGCCGAGGAGCTGTTGTCGCGCAGCGACCAGACGGAGGTCAACCGACTCATCAGGGCGCTCGACACGATCATCGCCCGACGCCAGGCGTGGTTGCTTTACACGCTGCGGTCGGACTTCCTCACCGACCTGCTGCACAGTGGCACTGCCGGTGGACTGGTGGGGGAGTCGGTCCTGGTCCCCGTGCTGCGTGACGACGAGCTCAGCGCCGCTATCGTCACGCCGGCCCGCCTCGTCGGCTGGGAGTACCAGCCCGAGGTCGTGGCGAAGATGATCGTGGAAACGCGCGATAGCAAGGCTCTTCCGCTGCTCGCCTACGCCCTCGACCGGCTCTTCCGCCGAGTCCAGAACGAACATCGGCCGGGCCGCACGATCACCCTCGCCGATTACGCCGCCGCAGGAAGCGTTCGCGACGTGCTCACCGCGCAGGCCGACCTGGCGTTCACCGACGCGGTCGCCCGCGCGACTGAGGTGCTCGGCGCGACCGGCGGCGATGGAAAAACCGCGCAGACGCGGGTGTTGCGGCTGCTGCGCCGGTTCATGTCAGTACAGGACGGGATCGCCGTGCGGCGGCCCATCTTGGTCGACAATCTGGACCCTGTCGACCGGGCCATCCTCGAACCCTTCATCGCCAAGCGGATTGTTGCGATGACCGAGCGGAACACCGCCGAGGTCGCGCACGAGGCGCTGCTGACATCGTGGGCGCTACTTAAGGATGAGCTTGACGAGCTGCGCGAGGCCTTGCAGACGCGCGCGGAGATCGAGCGTCGGGCGCTTGAGTGGGCACAGGACGTGGAGCAGGGCCGAGGCGGTGCCGATGCCCTCCTCTCAAGCTCCAAGCTGCTCGCGTTTCTCGACATTGTGCGGCGGGGTGCAGACCTGGAGCTTGAGATGGGCTCGCCGACGCAAGGCTGGGCAGGCCTGCGCGCAAGCGTGACCGCCCTCGACCTCGGTGAATCTGAAATCGACTACATTGGGCGGTCTCTGCAGCACGCCTTAAGCAGCGAGATCACGCGGGTGGACCGGTTCGTCGAGCCCGACCCGATTTGGGTCAGCGAGGAGCTGCTCGGTGGCCAGACCGAGCTGCAGCGGGACCTGATGTCTGCACTGTGCACCGCCCCCGACGTCGGCCCACTGGTCGAACTGGTGCACCGGACGATGGCGGTCAACCCAGTGCATCTGGTGGTCGAAGCGCACGAGGGCGGCACGTGGGGCGCGGCGTGGGACCCGGACGGCACCCAATTTGCCACCGGGGGACGCGACCAGGCTGTCCGGGTATGGCAGCTGGAGGACCACGGTCTACGTGCCGCTCTCGAGATGCGTCACGGCATCGACGCAGCCAGCCGCCCAGTAGGCGCGGGCTGGGTCCGCAGCGTCGCCTGGACGAGCGACGGGCGGCACGTACTGTCCGTGGCGACCGACGAGAATCTGAAGATCTGGGACGCGACCCACGGGAGCGAGGTCCGCAACCACCTCCACCCGGACCGGTTGTGGACGGTGCAGACTCCAGCTGCCGGTGGCCTGGCCGTCACGGCTGGCGCGGACGGAGAAGTGCGGGTCTACCCGGTCGACCGCCGGTCCCGCGAGCCAGTTGTCACCGTGACCATCGGACACCGGGTCTGGGCCGCGGCGCTCTCACCGGACGGCACCAGCCTGGCCGCGGCCTGCGAGGACCGGCACGCCTACGTGGTCGACCTGGCCGACCCGACGACGGTGCGGCTGCGAATACCGCACCCCCACAAGGTCCGCTCTATCGTGTGGAGCCCGGACGGCAAGCTGCTGGCCACCGGCTGCCAGGACTCCGTGGGGCGCATCTTCGACGCCTGCACCGGCAACGTGATTCACGATCTAGGCGGCCACACCGACCAGATCCGCACGGTCAGCTTCTCCCCGAGTGGCAATCGCATCGCCACCGGGTCCGCCGACCTCGATGTCCGCGTGTGGGACGTCGCGACCGGCCGGTCGGTCGGGGTGCTTAGCCAGCACGACCAGGGGGTCTGCGCGCTCGACTGGGCACCGAGCGGCGATCGGCTGCTCAGCGCCGCAGATGACGGCACCGCGCGCATCTGGAAGGTCGGCAGCGACCCAGAGGCCTGCCTCGGATTTGGTCGCCCGGTCACCGCGATCGCATGGCACCCCGATCTGTGCACCCTGGCCGTGGCGCTCGCAGACAATCCGCAGACCGCAACCAGTGACGTCCTCCTAGTCGTCCCCGGCCGTGACGGCCACGAGCGCGCCGCCCGGCACGTTCTGCCCGTCACGAGCCTCGCTTGGACCGGCGATGGCGATCTAATCACCGCGTCGGTCGACCAGACGGCGGTCCTTTGGCGGAGCGGCAGCCCCGTGGTCACTTATACCGGGGCCCGGGACGGCGTGGTCGCTGCCTTCCCTCTCCCCGGTCGCGACCTGCTGCTCGGCGCCTCGCGAGACCGCGTTATCCGGCTGTGGACCATCGATGGCCCGCTCCGCACGGACGACGAGCCTGAATGGCACACCAGCTTCCTCACCGACGCCGACTGCGACGCCACCGGACGGCGGTTCGCCGCGGTCGGGGACGACCGCCAGCTGTCCGTTCACGAGCTGGACGGTGACAAACCGATCCGGACCGACGTCGGCGGTCGGGCGACCGCGGTCGCGTGGAACTGGGTCACCGACGAGATCGCGGTGGGTAGGAGCGACGGCACGATCCTCATCTACGACTGCACAGACGGCATCCAGCCTCACCCCGGACCGCGGCTACAGGCTCACCCTGCGGCAATCACCGCTCTCGCTTGGTCACCGGACGGTGACTTGCTCTGCGTCGCCTCTGAGGACAAGCGAGCGTCGATCTGGAGCACCCGCTCGGGAGCACAGCGGACCGTCCTCGTCGGCCACACGGCTGCCGTCACCGGATGCTCCTGGGTCGGACAGCGAGAAGTCGTGACCTGCGGGGGCGACGGGTACGTGCGGTGGTGGAATGTCGAAGACGCCGACCTGTACCCGAGCGCCGGACTGCCCGGCGACCACGACGTACGCTCCGCCGACTACCTTCGGCGTGTCCTCGACGAGCTCGGCTACCGCATCGGCAAGCAAGAACAGTCCACACCCTGACCGCGCCCACTGTCCGTGCTTTCGGTGCTGTGCCTGGTAATGCCTCCCCGAAGCGTGCTCGCGTTCCTTCAAGCCTTGGTTCACATTTGTGCGGAGTCCTCCTCTCGGGCACGTGACATGGCAGGGCCAAGCGGCGTGGGCGGCCTGAGCGGCTCGACGCGACCGTCTGCACCGCTGACTCCGCCCGAGGCGCCGGGGACCGCGTTCGTTAGGTGGCCCGACCGCTCACTAGAGCCCGGTCGCGGCGTGCACGAGTACCAGGACGGGCACGAGGAGGACGAGCTCGACGACGTAGGACACGCCGACGGTGTTGGCGGCCTCCCAGTCGGGCGACTCCCGAGCGGCGCCGTACCGGTTGAGGCCCGGCGAGCCCCGCCGACACGTGAGCAGTATCTGGACCGGGAGCCCGAGAACAGGGACGGCTCCGAGTATCAGCCACCAGCCGGGCCGGTCGAGATCGTGCAGCCGTCGCACGGCCGCACACGCCACGGGAACCATCGCGAGGCCGAGGAAGACGAGCGGGAGGACCGCAGACTCCCCGGTGAACCCGAACGTGGCGCCGCCGCCGATGAGTCCCAGGAAGGGGCCGAGGACGAGCATCGTCCAGAACTCGGTCCTACCGGCGCGACGGCGCGTCGACAGCGCAGGCCCGAGGAGGGCACGCGCCATCGCTTGGTACAGATCGAGGCCCTGCCGCAGGACGGTGAATTCACCATCTCTCGCGGCGTCGGGTCCGGACACGCGGATCGATCGGGACTGCTTGGTTCGGATGCTCGACAGGTCGTCATAGCGCGCCTCGCCGTCGTCGATCCCGACGAGAGCCTCGTGCAGGGCGAGCGCGTAGGTGACGTTGCCTACCCGGCCCGCCCCGGACCGTCCGCACCGGCGGGGCTGCTCCCATTCACTTCGCCACCACCGTGGATACGGCGCATCCGGGACCAGTTGCACGACGATGGCCGTGGCCGGCATGAGCCGAGCGAAGTGCTCGGGAGCGTGTCGTCCGCAGTCGAGTAGTGACAACGCCTGACAGACATCTTCACGGGCGCGCGCGTAGAGCTCGAGATCGTGGTCAGGGGGCGGGAGGACCAGGATCGCGCGATGGGCCATGCCCGTTGCGGCGATGGTCTCGATCTCCCAGCGGAATCCGGCCCGGATGGTCCCGCGGGAGGCGAACAGCAAGACGATCGCGCGGGCGTCGGTCACTAGGCGATGAGCGACGTCCTGCCACTCCTCGTCGCGAGCACGCATGAACGTGACCCCGGGTGGAACGAGGGCCGAGCGCTGGTCGACGATGCCGACGCAGGCGAGCTCGTGTCCGGCGGACAGCCCACCGAGGACCTGCTCGAACGTGAGATTCGGGTCGGTGAAGCTCGCCAGGATCGTCATCGCGCCCTGCTTCTCCTGTTCGTGCGGGACGAGCAATCGCCCGTCGTCGCCGAAGGAGCGCAGCAGTGTGCAGAACCCGTCGCGCTTCAACCCGGGAAGAACCTCATTCTGGGAGCGGCTGCGAGCCGGTCGGCTGTAGGCGACCGCCGCCGTGACAATAGCGCCGACCGTCATGACGTAGGCCACCGTCACGATCGGCTGCCGGGTCAGCAGTTCGACTAGGTCCGTCGTGTCGGAATTCAGCACGAGGAGAGCAGCTGTGCCGCCGGTGAGGAAGACGAGGAGGAACACTCCGCGCACGCCGAGGAAGCGCCACAACCGCGCCCACGCCGTGCTCATGGCCTCACCCGCCGACGCGG
Source organism: Actinomycetospora chlora (assembly GCF_039542135.1). Classification (NCBI taxonomy): domain Bacteria; kingdom Bacillati; phylum Actinomycetota; class Actinomycetes; order Pseudonocardiales; family Pseudonocardiaceae; genus Actinomycetospora; species Actinomycetospora chlora. The sequence continues at coordinate 121,146 of NZ_BAABHO010000012.1, read as the reverse complement.
AGGATCTGCAGTCCGATCCCGCGGAGCTGGTCGGGGATGGCGGCGACGGCGTCGACGTCCTTCTGCTGGGACTCCCGGGTAAGTTTCGGCCAGGGCACCAGGTCGGGATGGGTCTTCGCCGCGTCGTCACGCGGTCCGTGGGTCCAGCCGGCCTCCGTTCGCTCAACGCGCCAGCGCTCGTGCTCTTCCTTTGCGAGCCGATCGAGCTCCGCGCCCTCGAATGCGAAGGTGTTCTCGGAGCCGTCGGAAGGCACGACGGCCAGCCCGGCCCCGCGGAGCTTCTCGCCGATCGAGTGCGCTTGGCGGATGTTCGCCGTCTTCAGGTCCTCCGGGAGCTTCGGCCATGGCAGCGTCGAGGGGTTGCTGTTCTCGGTCTCCCCGCGGGCGCGGGCCTGGCGGACGTAGGCCTCGTGGGCCGTCCGCGCGATGTCGAGGTAGATGCCGTCGCGCAGCGAAGGCAGCGCGTAGACGTGGTCGGCGACGTTGAAGAGGAGCATCCGGGCCCGGTCGATACGGGAGATCGGCGTGTGGTCGCCCGCGACCTCGGTACCGAGGGCGGTGCTTGAGCCGGTCGCGACCACGACGTCGACGGCCGAGGCGTGCATCCGCCGTAGAATGCGCAGACCGAGCCGGATGGCGCCCGCGTCGTCGGGGGCCGACACCACGGCGAGGGCCAGGTCCGCGGGCGCCTCGTAGGCCTGGAGCTCCGCGGGGTCGAGTCGCGCCCACCGCACCGCAGGATCGACTCTCGCCGACCGCCGTTCGAGCTCTCTGGCGAGGGCCTCGTGCTGGCCCCCGGATCCGACGAGCACGACGGAACCGGTTCCCGTCGCCGAGAGGTGGGCGTCGAACAGGAGCCGGGCCGCCCGGGCGACGGGATCGAAGAATTCGGTCCGGACCAAGGACCCGGAGTTGATCTCGTGGGCCGCGAGGGCGATCGCCAGCTCGGGCGAGCCCATCTCCAGGAAGCAGGGCGGCGGCGTCGCGACGTCGCGCAGCGCCGTCCGCACGCTCGCGGCGATGTCGGTGTTCCGACCGTTGTCCCCGGTGACAATCACGATCTCCGCCGCGCGGTCGATTCGCGCCTCGCGCAGGACGGCCCCGTCGCGGGGATCCCCACCGATACGTAGCACCGCCTCCTCGTGGCCGTCCGGAGCGGGCTCGCTGCTCGCCGACGAGGCGCTGATGATCACGCAAGACCGGTGCTCCTCGAGTGCCCCCTGCGCGACGCGCAGGGCCGGGGCGCCGTCGCCGCAGACCACCGTGTGGTGGTGGAGCCGCCTAGCCCGGACCATCTGGTAGGTCGAGTTGTAGACGGCCAGGACCGAAGCGCCGAGAGCCAGAGCCGTCGTCGCCGGGGCGAGGAACCGGGCGACATCGAGCACGACCGGCAGGGGCGCCGCCTTCTGCAGGGGCGACGCGTCGAGGACGAACAGCTGCAGCGTGTAGTAGGCGACGTCCGTCCAGCCCGACGCGGCATAGTCCGGCTGCGTCGGCAGGAAACGGACGAACCCGATCATGCCCAGCACGGTCGCGACCACCGCGCCGACGCCGATCGCTACGCGCACCGACGACTGGGTCGTCGAGAGCCGTTCTACGTCCGCGCGCGCCACAGTTCAGGTCCCCCTCGTGTCGTCCAGATCATCGCGGGCGAGACCAAGCCCGATGCTGCGCTGAACAAGCGAGAGTAGAGGACTGAATGGGTGAGGGTGCTCATAGGTCCACTAGGATGTTCGTGAGCCGGCGCCACCGGGCCTGTACCGCGCCTTGTCCGGCTGCAGTCTTGCGGGACATCGCTGACCTTCGTTTCGACGTCAGACTGCCCAGCGCTTGACGAAAGTCCCAGGCTCGCCCGCGCGGGAGGGGCCGGCAAGGCAGCGACAGAGGCTGCCATCTACCCTCGCCAATATGCCACCGCCTGGTCGCAACGCGGACGTCGAGGTGGAAGTCAGGGTTCTCGGCGAGATGACCGTAACCCGCGAGGGAGCGCGACTGCCTCTAGGCGATGAGCTGCGCGACACGCTCGCCCTGATTGCGCTCAGCGGACCCGCGGGCATCTCCCCTGGTCGCTTGGTCGAGGAACTCCCGGGGACATATCGGGTGACCCGAACCAACGTCTATCAGCGAGTACTCTCCCTACGTCAGCGCGTCCCAATCGTTGGAGGTGGGCCGAAGCGCGAGCCCTACGCGCTCGACCGCGCTCGTGTGTACGTTGATGCCGACGCCTTCATTGGCGGCGTGAGGCGGCTCGTCGACCGGCCGGACCCCGCGGCCCTTGATCGTCTGATGGGCCTGTGGCGCGGCGACCCATGGGATAGGTCGGCGATCGCTCGTGCGGGGCCTTGGGCCGAAGTTCGGCGAGCCCGAGAACGGCTGGTCGAGCTCGTCTTGGCGCTAGACGATGGCGACCGCGCTGCTCTGACCAGGCTCAACAGTTTCGTCGCGCTCTTCCCTGAGGATCAGACGCTCGAACGGGTGCGGCGAGCCTGCCGCGAGCGGCCCCGATTGCTCGTCATCGAAGACGAGATCATGGCCGATCTGCGGTCCATCCTCGACTCGGAGTTCCGCGTCCAGCCAGTCGTGGACATCGAGGGGTGGAACGTCGTGCGCGAGTCTCTCGACGTCGAGGGAGTGCTGATCGACCGCCACCTGACGGCCAACCTGACCGATGACCGCGGAACCACGGTCATCGCGGATTTCCTTCGCAGACACACCGAGATTCCAGCCACGCTCATGACGGTCGCTCCGCCGCCGACGGCGAGCGGACACGTCGACCTGCAGGCCAAGTACCGCTTGCTCGAGGTGGTGCACAAGACGGGCTTGGGGGGCGCGCTCAATGAGACGCACCTACTTGACGCGGCTCGCGCCCTCGTCGACCGCAGGGAACAGGCCCATCGAAGGCGACTGGAGCTATGGGTCCGGTCTGACCTGTTCCACGTCGAGGACGACCAGCGGTTCAACCCTTCGTCTACCGACGCAGCCCGACGGCTGGCCAAGTGTCGGCACGCAGCGGAGGCGCTGCGCCCCGTGCTCATCGATGGGCCGATCGAGGTGGCCGTGCAGCAGGTCAGCCGCTTCCACCGGGAGTGGGGTCCACGTCGACCGGAAGCCACATTCTGACGCACGCCCCGCCGAGGTCGGAGTGCCCAGCGAGTTCGAGGGTGCCACCGTAATCCTGCAGCCAGGTCTGGGTGCTCAGCAGGCCGGTCCCCGTTCGGCCCTCCACCACGTCCGCCGACGTGATCTCGCCAGCGTCGATACCTGCGTACAGCACGGCGCTGTAACGACGCAGAGCCTCCGCCGTAAAGCCTGGACCGCCATCGGCGACCTCGACCGCCACACATGGTGGAGGGACCGGCAACGTGCTGGCCGGTTGCGGCGGCGCGGCGTGGACTACGACACGGATTCTGATCGTTGACGGGCCGTCCGCTTCCTCCTGCGCGGCCTCAGCGTTGCGTACGAGGTTGGTAAGTGCTTCGTTGAGTAGCCAGGAGTTGGCCACCACCCACACCGGGCTATCCATCTCGGAGCGTATCCGGATCGGGCGGGCTGTGTTCCAATCAACCTCCCCAACCACCGCACGCACGACATCGGTCACGTCGGTCCGGGTGGGCGGTTCGAGGGCCGCCTCGTAAGCGTTGACATAGGCGCCTCCGCCGAGCCCTTGAACTCGGAGGCGGATCGCTTCTAGGGCGGCCCGGTCCTGCGGATCAGCAGTGCGAGACAGCATTTGCTCTAGGTCCCGTCGGATTCCCGTCACACGGTTGTCCAGGCTGTGGCCGATGGTGTGCGTAACGCGCTCGCCCAGCACGGCCGCCGCAGCCCGGGCGGAGACGCGAATGCTCTCGGCCGTCTCAATGACCGCCTCGGTTGCAGCGGTCCGGACTGTGTCGTCGTCGCCGCGAAGAATCAGCCGCAGCCCACTGGCGGGCGGGCGTACCCCGCCATCCTGGCAACGTAAGAGGCCGAGCGCACATAGGGTCGTGATCGCGCGGGAAACGTGTAAGTGTTCCGAGATTCGCGCCTGCACCTCGGTCGGCACCTCAACGAGATTCAGGGTGGCGAGGACTTGCCGTTCTTCCAGCGGGTCGTCGCCGTCGGGCCACAGCGCGAGCCACAGCACCGTGCGTGCGGCCGCATCATGGGCAAGCGGGGCGATCAGCGCCGCCCGGATCGCTGCGTGCCGCTCAGAGCTGCGGATCGCACGCAGGGCTGGCAGCCCGACACGGGCCTCTTCCGTCTCGAGCGAGTCCGTCATCATCATCTCCAGCACGCAGCGGAGCGCCACGCGGTGGCCAGCGGTGTCGTGGAGGACACCGTCGAGCACTGGGCCGTCTGGACGGAGCCCGCAAAGGTCGAACAGCCACGCCAATGAGTCGCGCGGTGCGGCTCCTGGCCCGAGGTCCAGCGCCGGACCGCCGAGCACGATCGTCGGCGCGAGCTGCGGCACGAGCAGACGGAGCAGGTTGACCCGCCGGGTCGTCGCGCTCGGCGTTCGACGACGCGCGTCCGGAGCGACGAGGAGGAACAGGTCGGCGAGGTCAACCACAGCGACGTGATCCGCGGCGCTGCGCGCGGCCCGGGTGCAGGGCCGGAACCAGACGACCGGGAGGGCACCGATGTCCGGATCGACAACGGCGATCGGCTCCACGGCGGACGTACCGCCGTCGTCGTCGACGCTGATCCAAAGCGCGACGCCCTCGAGCCCGAGCAGCGGCAGGACCGGCATGCGGGCGTCATGCAGGCCAAACAGCCGCGTCCGGTATCCGACGACCCGGCCGGTGCGGTCGTCGGTCACCGCCTCGACCGGGGGTGCGGCCTGCTCCCCGAGCAGCGCTGCGAGGGCGACCGCGAGGTCGAGCACCGTCGGTCCGTCGAGCGGGCCGAGAATTCGGCCCAGGGCGTCAAGCAGGCGCGGCCATGCCTCGTCCGTGCTCAGCGGCCGGTACCGTTCGAACTCCGGGCCCGGGGACCGTCCGGTGGACCGGTACCACCCGAGGACCTCGTCGGCCGGGTGACCCGGCCACGGCCACCGCAGCGGGGGCGGCTCGACCGTGCGGGGGCCGGCGTCGACGCTCGCCCCCGGGCCGGCCCGCAGGAGTTCCCGCACCACCCGGAACTCCTCCGCGCGCATGCAGTTCCGCACCGCCTCGGCCCAGGACGTCGCCCACCCCGCCGAGTCCGACGCGGCGAGCTCCTCGGCGATCCGTCGCTCGACGGCGACCGCCAACGCTTCCTCCGCGCCGCCGACCCGCCTTATCTCCGTCTCGAGCAGCTGCCGCCCATCGTCGCGCGAGCGCTGCGTGGCTGCTGCCAGCGGAGGCTCCGGGGCCGGAGCGAGGCCGAGCGCAGCCGCCTTGCTTTCCAGGTCGGCCCAACTGCGGCGCAGGTCGGCGAGGGCGTCGGCGCGGGCCGCCGCGAGCCGGTCCGCGGCCGCCTGCCAGCGGTCGCCCCCGGCGTCGGGCGCCGGGCTCTGCTCGAGCAGGTCCAGCAGCAGCGTCTCGGCGATCTCGAAGCGTCCCTCGGACAGCAGCGCGTCCAGGCTCTCTGCGTAGGACCGGGGTCGGGCGAGGCTGGCGACCAGCAGGTTGGCGGCGCGATCGAGGTCCGCCCGGGTGCCGCCGGAAGTGAGCTCGGCGGAGAGGGCGGGGTGGCGCCACCGACCGGGCCATTCGGCCAGGAGCGCGTCGACCAGGTCGTCCGTCACCGGGCTGCTGCCCCTCCGGCGCCGCGCTCCGGCGAGCCGTGCTGTTGCTCCACCCAGGCCCGGACGTCCCGGAACCGGTCGAGGACCGCGTCGACCACCCGGCGCTCGGGCCCGGTGATTAGCTCGGTCTGCTCGGTCAGCGCGTTCCACAGATCGGCGACGACCCGCGCCAGCCTTTCAGCGTGCGGCACGAGGGCGGCGTCGCCGGAGTCGCCGGAGGCGCCGGTCGCGTCCCGGTCGGCGGACTCGGAGCCCGAGAGCGCGGACACCCGCCGCGCGTCGTCGCCGATCTTCGCCAGCAGCCGCACGTAGCGCTTCCGGTAGGTGCCGTACATCGGTTCCTGGCCGGGCGCGGCGACCGCGGCGGCGACGTCGATCATCGCGCCGGGGTCGCGGTGGGGCACCGACTCCAGCCAGGCCCGCACCGCCGCCGGGTCGCGGGCGACCACGGCCTCCTTCAGCCGAGCGAACACGCCGTCGGGGCGGTTGAACAGGTGCATGTGGGTGCGCAGGCTGGCGGCGTTGTTCAGGTTCGTCCCCTCCGCTCTGGCCAGCGACACCTCCAGGGCGATCCAGGCCTGCGCGCGCGCCTCCTGGTCGTGGTGCCCATGAAGGTCGTCGAGGATTGTCGACAGGGGTAGCGGCCGGCCGTCCGACTCCTCCGCGAAGGTTAGGGCCGCCTCGATCAGGCCGACCCACGACGCGTCGAGGCAGTCGTCGGCATCGGCGACGGCGTCCTGCCGCTCGAACTGGAGCATGTCGGTGGCGACCGCGCCGCCCTGCCCGAGCAGCGCCTGCTCGAGCGCAATGGCCACGACTGCCGTGCGCTCAGCGAACCAGAGCTCGCGCCGCTCTACCGCTGGGGCGCCCGGCCCGACGGCCGGCGACGGCGAGTCCAGCAGCACCAGCGCGCGCTCGAGTGCCTTGTCGGTGTGCGGGCCGCCCCGGGCGGCCGCGAGGACGGTGAGGGTCGGCCGCGGGCGAAACCACTCATCAGGGATCACGATCCGCAACACCATCGCCTCGACGTCCTCGCCGTCGTTCCACAGGTCGGTGACGAGCCAGCGGAGCCAGCGCTCGCGGCGAACCGGCAGGGTCGCCGTCCCAAACTGGTCCAGGCAGAGCGCCACCGCGGGCCGCAGCACCTCGCGCCCGGCGATCCCGACTAGTCGGTCGAGCGTCTCCCACGCCGCGTCGGCTTCGAGGTGCCGCGCCACGGCGTCGGCCGGGCGGAGGCCGGCCGCCACGTCGTTGAGGACGAGCTGGGCGGCGAGAAATGCGCGATCGGGCCCAGCGGCGGGCGGGTCGGGGCGGTCGCGCTCCGGCTCGCGGCCCACCTCGGCCTGCAGGCCCAGCGCGCGCACCACGGCGTCGGCCGCCGCACGCCCGGTCAGCCGCAGCCCGATCTCGGAGCGCTGCCGGTGGGCCGGCGCCGTCGCGTACTGCCCGTCGAACGACAGGAAGTTGAAGCTGCTCAGCAGCACCTCGTCGTCCCAAACGAGCACCTTGGCGTGGTTCTCGTCGCGCACCACCTGCATCGAGGGGGAGCGCGCCAGCTCGTGGAGTATCCGCTCGACCCCCGAGCGGCGCCCGCCCTCGCGCGCGGCGACCGACTCGTCCCGCAGCCGCTGATAGATGACCGTGACCTCGACGTCCCGATCGAGCAGCTCCCCGATCGCCGCACCGAACCGATCGTCGACGATCTGCCCGTCGAGCTGGTCCGAGGTCACCACGAGCCGGCGTCGGGCCGAGCGCAGCGCCTGCCGCAGGATGTCGCGGTGGGCCCCGTCCACCACGACCTGGGCGGCCGGGTGGGCGCGAGCGGCGACGTGCGTGGCCACCCGGTCGGCCAGGTCGACCCACAGCCCGCTCCACGCGGCCGCGGCCGCGAGCGCGGCCTCGCCCTCGTCGTCGGACGGCTCGGGCGGCGGGGTGAACGTGCCGGGTGGCACGGCCGGCTCACGGACGGGGCGCTCGTCGCGGGAGACCGGGGGCCGACGCAGGGCGAAGTCCTGCTCGGTGGTGAGCAGCGACCGGCTCATCTCGTAACCGGGCACCGTGCGGCGTGCCCAGACGAGCAGGTCGCGGACCGTGCGGCAGCTCCCGCCGCCCGGGGCCGTGACCCGCACCCCGGCCTCGCTGCCCGGCTGAGCGGAGCTGAGCATGTTCCAGCTGGTGACCAGCGCGCTGTGGTCGTCGGCGACGGCGATCTTGGCGTGGGTGCGCGACGACGTCTTCGGCACCAACAGCGGTGTCCTCGAGCCAGCCCCGGCCGGTGCGCTCAGCTCTAGGGAGTAGAGCAGGTTGCGCACGCGCTCGTCCTCGTCGAGCCGCTGGTCGTAGGAGATCCCCCACAGCACGACGACCTGCACGCCCCGGGCCAGGGCCTCACGCAGCTCGTCGCTCAAGGCAGCGAGCGCCGGGTAGCGGATCCAGGGGCAGGTCAGGACGAGCTGGAACTTGGCGCTGCGGATGAGCTCCCGCAGCGCGGCCTCCTGCATGGGCCCGTCGAGCGCCTGAATCTCGACCTCGCGGTCGACCTGGTCCTCGAACACCCCGTCAAGCCGGCGGGCCAGGTCGCACAGCGACAGGTGCCAGTTCCGGCGCTGCCCCGCCGGAATCTCGGCGGCGGTTACGGCCTGCTCGCGCATGCGCGACACCGACCAGGCCAGAGACGGGGCGTCGGCCAGCTGCGGTGCGGACTGTCCCCGCAGCGCCTGGGCGAACTCGGTGTTCGGGTGGCGCTCGGCGAGCAGCGTGAGAGCCTGGGACGCGGCCTGGCGCCGGCTCGGTGGCAGGACGTCGCCTACCACGGTGACCACGAGCCGGTCGGTCTCGGGATCAACGCTTGACCGCACGTCGAGCGGCAGCCAGCGGCGGCCGGCGGAGGCGACCTGGTCGGGGGAGAGCCGGGCGCTGATGACGCGACGCGTGCGGGTCTCCCCGAACCGCCGCCGCACCTCGTCGTCGCGCTGCTCGCGGCTCTCGTCGAGCAGACCGCGCTCGACCGCGTCGAGCACGTCGGTGACGGGCGAGTCGCCGATGCGAATCCGCTGGTGGTCCACCGGCACGGCGAAGCGCCGCTCCGCGGGCGCGCGCGCGCCCCTGGCCGGCATCAGGTACCCGGACAGCTTGTCGACCATCACCTCGCGACTGTCGTCGACGGTCTCCGAGGCCTTGAGCTTGTCCAGCGTGCCCTCGGCGACGTGCCGGGCGACGGCGTCGGTGACCGTCACCCCGCCGTGGGCCCGGACCAGCCGCAGATAGCCGGCGTGCCAGAGGTCCTGGACCACGTCGAGGGTCGTGCGGCTGCTCAGGCCCAGCACGTCAGCCAGCTGGTGCAGGGTGTCCACGCCCGCGTGCACCGTCCTCAGGACGATCCGCTCCATCGGGGTGACCGCGTCTTCGAAGCCGAGGCGCACCCGCACCGACGCGACGTCGCACGGAACGTAGACCGTAACGGTCCGCCCGGCGGTCACGACGAGGCCCGGGCCGCGGCCCGCTCCTCGACGGCCTCCCGCGGCGCGACCACCAGCGGTGGCAGGTCGCCGAACAGCTCGCGCGCCGACAGGACCGTGCCGTACATCTGCACGGCCCGGCAGACCTTCGGCCAGAAGCCGTCCTGGTCGCCCACGGACGCGTAATGGTCGAACCGCCCTACGATGACCAGCTGGCGCCGGGCACGCGAGAACATGACGTTGATGAGTTCCTGCTGTGTCAGGTGACCAAGCGATGCTTGTGCCGATGGGGCGCCCTCGACGTGGCCGCGGGCCGTGTCCCGGACCAGGGACACGATGACCATGTCGGCCTCGCGGCCCTGGAAGGCGTGGATCGTGGACAGGTGGGGTGCCGCGAGACTGTTCCCCGACAGCAGCCTCTTCTGCTCGAGGTACGGGCTGAGGATGGCCAGAGGCGAGTCTCCGTAGCCGTCCTCCTGGGGCCGCGGGAACGGCTGGAGGCGCTGCAACAGCTGCACCACGATCGCCGCCTCTCCCGCGTTGTACCAGCGCGTGTGGTCGCGGCAGCTCGCGATGCCCGCGGTGTCGAGCCAGACCAGCGACTCGCCGTCGAGCTCGCGCGGGCTGCGCAGTCGTATCGGCGGAATCCGGCGATCCGGGTCCGGGTCCCAGAACGTCTCAAGCCCGCCGGCTGGCAGGCCATCGGTCGGGCGCCCCTCCCCGGTCGGCTGGGGCTCAAGGGGGTAGAACACGCGACTGACCAGGTCGCCGATCGGCTTGCGCATCCGGAATTGGGTGGCCATACGCTTCAATGGCGGCGGGTTGCGCGACGCCGTGCGGTCCTCGGTGAAGAGGCTGCCGAACAGGTCGAGCGCGGCGAGGTAGCGGTCGCGTTCCTCGCCGACGAGGGCGATGCCCTCGTGGGGGTCGGCGATGCACGAGTCGAGGAACCGCTCGACGTCGGTGCGTCTGTGCGCGGGCAGCTGGAAGTGGTCACCGATCAGCGTCCACCGCAGGCCGCGCACAAGGGGGATGGCCAGCTCGGTGGGCCACGCTTTCGCGGCCTCCTCCACGACCACCCAGTCGAACACGACCGCCGCGTTCGGGAACAGCAGGTCCGGAGTAGACGTAGCGCACGTCGCAAAGATCAGGTTGGCGCCGCGGTGCAGACGGTCGCTCAGCTCCGGCAGGACGGACTCACCGCCCGGCGCCAGCAGCTCCTGCCAGTCCTTCAGCACCGACCGCAGGCCCTCGGACAGGCGCCGTTCCCGATCGTGGAGGACGCCGTCGACGTGCCGATGGAGCCGTGACTGCTGGCGGTCGGCCAGCGGAGACCGGGTCCACTGCTCGACGTCGTCGGCAACCCGGTCGAGTGCGCCGACCGCCCGGGATACGACGCGCAGTGGGATCGGCGACACATGGCTGTGCCCCTCGTCGGTGGGCCGGCCGTTCGTGTCGGTGGCGCCGATCGCCCGCAGCACGCCGGCGGCCAGGTTGTCGAGGGCGTAGTTGGACTGCGCCGAAACCAGGACGCGGGCGGTGGGGTGCCGGTCGAGGTAGGCGGCAATCGCCGTGGCGGCGACCCGGGTCTTGCCAGTGCCCGGCGGTCCCTGGATCGCGGCGAAGGGCTCGCAGACGAGCATCTCGCGAACGGCGTCGCCGCCGTCGCCGGCGAGGTCGGCGCCCGCGTCGGCCCAGTGGTGCTCAAAGGTGCGGATCGTCCGCGGGTTGCGTAGCTGAGAAGTGAGCGTCCGGAACCGGAAGAGCTCGTACGCGGCGTCCCGCTGGCGGTCCAGCGCGACGGCCGTCCCGCGGTCGTCCCGAGACCGCAGCCAGCCCTTTTCCGGGACCGGCGCACTTCCGGGCTTGCGGCGGAGCACGACGCGGTCCGGCCCATCGCGACGGACCACCTGGGCCTCGGCGACCGCCCGCCGTGAACCGGGGCGGCCCGACCGGTCCTCGATCACGTCGACATCCATGCCGCCGTCGTCGTTCTCCAAGCGCTCGAAGAAGTCCCCGAACTCGGGGCGCAGGGCCGGCGTGGCGGCGAACTTGACGAACAGCGGCGAGGTGACGACGACGTCCTGGTCGCGGTCGGCGTCGAACCGCACGACCACGTCCCCCCGCTCCGTGCCCTCCATGCAGACGAACGGGTACTGGCGGGCCCGCAGCTCGACGTCCTGGTAGTCGAGCAGCCAGTCGATGGCCCGCCGGTACTGCAGCTCATGCGGCGAGCTGTCGTCGACCGGCGCGGTGGACTCGATGAGCGAGCCCCAGTGCGGGCGATCCCGCAGCTTCCGCACCATCGCGCGATGGTCGATGTCATCGGCCACGAGGTCGACCTCAGGCACGGCCCGGGTGCCGAGCCAGTCGAGGTCGCGCAATCTCCGCTCGACCCACGGCTGGGACTGCTGCACCGCGTACTTGATGATAAGCGCCGTCTCCACCGGCGCGAGCAAGTTGTTGTCGCGGTCGCGAGGCCTGTAGAGGTCGCAGAACCAGAGGACCTCCTGACCGCGCAGCAGCTGGGTGGCCGCGCGCTTGAGGCCCCTGTCCCCGCCCCGAACGAATGGGTCCGCGCCATCCGGGGCGTACGTCATCATCGCGCCGCGCAGGTCGGAGGTGATGAACGCCGCCAGCTCATCGCGGCCATCTGCGGTAGCTGGATGCTCGCTGATCAGGCCCCACCGGAAGATGGTCTCCGCGCTCTCGGTCGGCATGAACACGACCATGTGCGCCCGATCGCTCGTCCGGTCCTCCCACGTCGCGAGAATGCGGTCGTAACCGGCGGACAGGAGGTTGACGACATCGTCGGCCGTCGGCCGACGGTCCGGGTCCCGGTCGAGCATCCGGACGAGGATCTGAGCCAGATCTGGTGGGATGCTATCGGCGCGGCCGACCGTGTCTCGCAGGTAGCGGTGGAAAGCCAGGTACTCCTGATGCAGATGGGCGGCCCGCTCGGCGTCGAGCAGCCCATCGACTGGGCCAGGGAGTACGTCGTCGGGGAACTCGCCGAGTAACCACTCCCAGACGACCGCCGCGAGGCTGAAGACGTCCGAGTGGTCGCTCTCGATCAGGTCGTTGTCCGCGTCGACGGCCAGCGCGAAGGCGACACGCTCCGGGGGGGCGTAGCGCAGCCCAGACGTGTCGCCGAGGAACAGCCCGCGCAGGCCGTCGGCGCGCACCGAGCTGTCGAGGGTGGCACGGAAGATGTCGTCGACTAGCGCGCTCAGCTCGAACCGAGCTAGGCGCAGACTGTGGTCGGCGTGCACGTCGATCGCCCGCGGGCACAGGTTACGGTGCGCCAGACCGAGCCCGCGCAGGACTGCCAGCCCGTCGGCGAGCGAGCGGAAGCGTCGCAATGCCTCACGCGGGTGTTCCCGAAGCCACCTGCGCTCGGCCGCTGCGGCTGCGGTTCGATCGCTGCCGCGCGTGGCGACGAACGCCATCCCCGCAACGTCGTGGCCAATCGTCGCCGTGTCGTCCGCGCTTCGGTAACCGCCGTCCAGCACCTCGGGCAGTGCCGGATGCCGCGAGCCCGACATCCGCAGCAGGGCGCGGATGTCCTGCTCCCAGAGCAGGCCGCCAATGTCGCCGATGCCCAGGAAGACCTGCACATCGACAGTCCGCTCCTCGCGGACGTCGATCATCCGCAGGTGGTAGCAGCGGCCGGCGAGGAGTTCCTCAATTGGCCGCTCCTCGTCGTCGTCCGCGAGCAGCTCGTACGGGCCGAACTCGGCGGTGGCGGGGTCGACGAGAAACCGCTCCACCAGCGCCGCCACAGCCGCGATGCTCATCGCCTCACCTCGACCCACCCGTCCGGCTCGGGGCGATGGGTCCGCTCACCGCCCGGGCCAGCCTAGCCATCGCATCGGCGGTTCTCTTACGGGTGCGGCGCGTGGCTGAGCCGCAGCTTCACCCCGATTGAGCGGGCGGCCGAGCCAAGCCCTGAACTCAGCCTCGCGACGATCGAGAACTCAGGCGCAGGGGACGAGGGTCGGTCGCAGCGGCCCGAACCACGGGCCGGTCTCGGAAGGCACGTCGATGACCAACACGCTCATGCGCGACGAACGCCCCCGCGAGGGCCACGTGTTCGTCGTGATGCCCTACGGGGTGAAGCAGCTCGACGACGGCACCCTGTTCGACTTCGACCAGTACTACGAACAGGAACTGCGCCCGATCATCACGGCGGTGGGCATGGTCCCCGTCCGCGCCGACTCGATCTACGGTCCGCAGTCCGTGCTCACCGCGATGTGGCGCGGGCTCCAGCAGGCCGCGATCGTGCTGATCGACTGGACCACGCGGTCGCCGAACGTGGCGCTGGAGTTCGGCTTCGGTCACCTGATCGGCAAGAAGATGATCCACCTGACCCAGCAGCCGGACGACATCCCCACCGACGTCCGCGGCAGCATGCGCCACATCGCCTACAGCGCCCACTTCGCCGACGTCCACCGCATGCGTCAAGAGCTGAGCCGGCAGCTCGAGGCGGTCGCGCTCGAGCCCTGGGTGGAGATGGCGCTCGTGCCGATGGCGGCGGGCGGCACGGACCCCGTGCCCGCGCGCGTCATCAACACGGCCAAGGAGTTCATCGTCATCGAGACCGGCGACGGACGCCGGGGGGTGCTCGGCAACGCCGACGTCGAGTACGACCGGATCGTTCCGGACATGACGCGCCGGTTCGCCGTCGGCGACCAGCTCAGCGGCGCCTTCGACGTCGACACCAGCGGCGGGATGAAGTACACGCTCCTGGCGGGCACCCCCAACCCGTGGCCGCTGATCCAGGCAGAGTTCCCCGAGGGCCGCACGTTCACCAGCACCGTGGCGCGGACCGCCGACAAGTTGGGGGCCTTCGTCCCGCTAGCCCACGGCATCGACGGCTTGGTGCACGTGAGCGCGCTGGGTAGCCGCACGCTGGCGCCGGGCGACACGGTCGAGGTGACGGTGGCCAGGGTCGACGTCGAGAGGCGGCGAGTCGCGCTGCACCTGCACGCGGTGTCCGGCCGTGCGGCCGCACCGGCGTCGTCGCCCGAGAGCCGCGGCGGTGAAGGGGGCCTGCGCGTCGGGCAGCTCCTCGAGGGCGAGGTCGTCAAGGCCGTGCCCGAGGGACAGGGAGGGTACGTGCTGGTGCGGCTGCCCGGCCGCGTCCGGCCGGCGATGCTGCACTGCCGCTACATGACCCCCGAGCTCCGCGCGGACCTCAACGCCGGTGAGGTTGAGCGCGGTGAGATCGTCGACGTCGAGATCGTGTCGGTGGACGACGCGCGGGACCGGGTGGTCGTGCGAGATGTGCCCGACGACGGTTCCCACGAAGGCGAGGCGGCGAGTTCGGAGCTGCCGCTCGCGAGCTAACTACGCTCGTGGAGGGATGTAGGAGGGGCCGGCTGCGTCCGGCTCCTCCTACATGTCGTAGTAGCGTTCTTCCACCCGCCCACCAGAGCCGCGGCTTACACCCCGGCGTGGCACGCCTCTCGGCACGAACTGGGCGTTTCTCCACTCACTCGCCTAACTCTCGCCTGCCGCTCGCCGGGAGGAATCGCGTGAAGATCACAATCGGCTACGGCGGGAAGGCCCGTCCGTCGCCGACGACCCCGGGTCGGTGACTGCGAGCCCCCACGTGGGCGCAGGAGAACTGCGAGCACCTGACGCGGAAGCCGACGTCGTGGCTGCACCAGCGCACACTCTGGGCCGCCCGGATCCAGATCGTCGCGGGCTTCGGTGACCCGGTCCCAGGCGAGCGTGGCCGGTGGGTCTCCGCGGCTCGGGAGTGCGCGGAGCGCGAGGGGAGCTCGACTGACTTCATCGTCGACCGGTCCCGGAGCGACGGCGCCGTGCTGGTGCTGGGCGACCCGGGCAAGGGCGACCTGTCGCAGTAAGTCGTGGTGCCCGCGCTCAAGGCGGCGGCCGACGGTGTGGTCTTCGGAGTGATCTGCAGCGACGTCATCTACCCGGCAAGCAGCATCGGCGACTACCCAGACAAATTCTTCTGGCCCTACCGCCACCTCTCGCCTTCCCGTTATGGGCCGCGCCCGGCAACCACGACTGGTACGACGGCCTGCGCGGCGTCCTCGTCCAGTTCGGCGACCTGTTCGCCGAACCCCGCTCCGGGTGTCGTTCCCGCCGGGGGCTGCGGGGCCGGCTGGCGTCGTGGTTATGGCGCCCGCGACGCGCCGTCGGAACGTGCCGAGCTCGACGCGATGCGCGAGGTCCTCCCCGTACCCACCCACGCGGCGCGCACCCCGCAGCCGGCGCCGTACTTCGCGATCGACACCCGCCAGGTCCGCTACATGTGCATCGACACCGGCATCGGCGGGCGCATCGACCCGAGCAGCACCGTTGGGTGCAGCGCGTGTCCACTCAGGACCCCGAGCCCAGGTCACCGGCAAGCCGATCTACGTCAACGGTGACAGGACGAGCGGACCGTGCCCGTCGGACGTGGTGCGGGACACCGCGAGCCCGCGTGGGCCGCGATCGGCGGCGACACGCACAACTACCAGCTCTACACCATCGACGGCAGGCGCACCGTCACCTACATCGTGTCCCGGCGGCGGGGCGTGCATGCACGGCACCTACACCATCCCGGCGGTGGCGGGCCTGCCCGGCATGACCCGGCACGACCGGGCACGGCCGGGCACGACCGCGAGCTAGAGCGGGTAGTCGGTCTTGTCGCGGAGCGGGCTCTCGTAGCCGGCGGGCAGCGGGCCGGGGAACTGCGGCGCGGGCTCGCGGATCGGGTCGTGCACCAGACGCTGCGCGGCGCGAGCGGCGTGCTCCCACACCCGCGGTGATGGCGGGCGCTCGCGCCAGTCCGCGGCGAGCGTCTCGAGCAGCGCGCCCAAGGCGTCGGCCGATTCGCGGTCCAGGCCGGCGAACCCGCCCGGCCCGCGCTCGCGGACCATCTCGGCGGCTTCGATCATCTGCTCGGCCTCGAGCCGACGCTGCTCCCGGCGCCGGAGCTCTGCGGGCTGGACCACTAGCACCTCCTGGACAGGACGGAAGAGAGCCCGTCTGCGGGGGAAGCGCGGAACGCCCCCAGCGTGGCATGGCCGGCCAACACGGGCGTCCCGGCCCCTGCCCGCAGGCCCACCTGTCGCCGAAGCAGGCCCGCCTGTTGGCCGGTACGCGCCGCCTGCGCGGCGCTCCTCATGGCCGGGCGGCCGGGGCGCCTGCGGCGCGCGATCGACGCCGCTGCGCGGCGGCCGGCGCTGGAGGGCCCCGGGAGCTTGATCGGGCCGTTCCTCACGGTCAAGGGCGCTGCGCGTCGCTGCGCGACCAGCCTCCGGCTGGCCCTTGACCGCGAGCCTCGGCGGCCCGCTCGGCGCCCTTCGGGCGGTGGAGGCAGCAGGCGCCTCCACCCATCGCCCCGGGGCCCACCAGCCCCGGCATAGCCCGGGAGGATCGCATGTCCGTCGACCCCAGCTCGCACACCTCGGTCATCCGCTCGGTCACCACCCGCGTGGCCGGACGGCTCGCCACCGAGGCGTTCGCACACCACTACGGCACCCCGTCCCAACAGATCGGTGTCCGCGCAGGGGACACGCTGACCTACGTCACCACCGGCGACGCTGCGGCCGGGATCGCGCGAGCCTTCACCGATGCCCTGGCCCTGGCCGAGCGCCAGCAGCTCGCCTGGACCGCATCGCTGACCTGGCTGGGCATCGAGCCCGGCACGTACCCACCCACCCTTCTCCTTCGGTACGGCACCCCGGCCGCCAGCTCCGTCGGCTACCAGCCCCGCCGCAAGATCAGCGGCCAGATCCTTCCCGCCCACGTCTGGGTGCGCGTCGGACCGGTGCTCTGGCAGATCTGCGATCGCGTGGCCGCCCGCCGACTCGCCGAGGTCTGGACCCACTGCGCGCGACTTCTCACCCCACCGACCGCTCCTCCCGCGCCGTTCCTCCGCCCTGACGACGTAGACCCCGCGCCGCAGCGGAGCACGCCGGAGCCGAGCCAGCCGGGGGCGGTGCACGCCGAGGCGACGAGCCAGCCGCGCGACCTGGCCAGCGGGGCGAAGGCAACGACGCCCACGACCGGATGCGTCGCTGCGTCCGCCGACGACGAGCGGGAGGACCGCGAGCTGTTGAGCGCCTACGCCGAGCACGGCGACCGAGGCGCGCTGGCGGTGCTGGCGACCCGGTACCACGACGTCATGGTCGGCGCGGCCCGTCGCGTGCTGGGCGCGCGCGGGGAGGTCGACGACGCGGTGCAGAACGCCTGGATCAAGGTGGCGACGAAGGCCGACACCTTCCGCGGGGATGCCGCCGTCGGCACCTGGCTCTACCGTATCGCGCACAATGCCGCCCTCGATGCGACCCGCCGGGCCCAGTCCCGCCCGGCTGAGCTGTTCGGCGACCCGGCACAGGTCGCCACCGAGATGCGGCGCTCTCTCGACGGTCCTTCTGATGCCACCGGAACGGTCGAACAGACGGACGCGACCGCGGTCCTGGACGACTTGCTCGCGGTGCTGACTCCCGCGCAGCGGGCTGCCGTCGAAATCGTCGACCTGCAGGGCCTCGACATCGGTACGGCCGCCTCCCGCCTCGACGTCGCCGAGGGCACCCTCAAGTCCCGTCGGGCCCGCGCCCGCGCCGCCATGAGCGCGGCGGCCGCTGCGCAGGGTCTGCGGTTCCCGCTCTGAACCTCCGGGTGGCGCCCTTATGAAGAGGGCGCCGCCCGGAGGTCCCTGTCCACAGGGCCGTGCGGCCGAGGAACCCGAGCGCGGCTCCGACCTTCCAACCGACATGCGCTACGACCACATCCCGCCGACCACCCCGGCTGGTAGCTCGGAAGACGACACGGCCTCGCCGCGACGCTGCTACGTGGGTCGGCTCTTCGCTGCCGCCCTCGATGGCGATCCGATCGCCAGCGAGGAGCTCGCCGGCCTGGCCCCCTGGGACACGACCGCCGCTGATGCTTTCGAAGCCCTCGCCGTCGCCGAGTTCGTCCGCGATCACGTCCGTGTCGGGTGACGGGCTTAAGGCCGCCCGGGCCGAGCGGCCCTCAGGGCCGACGGCGGAGCCGCTGCGCAACGCTGCCCTGATCTCTGTCGGGGCCCGGGGGGAGCTTGATCGGGCCGCCCTCGCGGTCAAGGGCGCTACGCGTCGCGGCGCGACCGGACTGCGTCCGGCCCCTGGACCGCGAGCCTCCGCAGCCCGAGGCGCGCCCGCTGGGCGGTGGAGGCAGACAGCACGCCTCCACCCATCGCCCCGAGCCCCGACTCCACGTACGCGCGTCGAGACCGCTCGACAGGGAACCCTCCCGACAAGCCCGAGGAGAACGTCATGACCGACACCGAGGCCCGCACCACGACGAGCCCGACAACGCGTCTCCCCCGCCAACGCAGCAGTCCCGGCACGCCGACGCCCTCGCCCGAACACTGGCTCGGTGAGGTGCTCGCGGCCATGGGTTGTCGCCGTACCGGCCGCAAGTGGCAGTGCCCCGCGCACGGACACACCGGGCTGCACTCCGCCGCCCTGGCGCTCGGCCGTCGCGACGGCGATCGGGGCGCCTGGCTCCACTGCCACGCCGGCTGTTCGGTCACCGCCGTCCTGCGCGCCCTCGGGCTTCGCCCCAACCACCTTCAGCGGCCGCCACGCATCACCCCCAGCCGCTACGTCCACCTCCGCGGGCTGCGCCGGGAATGGCCGGAGCTCAAGAACTCCGACCACCCGGAGACGGCCGGCTACCGCCACGAGGCCTGGCACCGCTACGGCCCCGACCACGCGAAGCAACGGCTGCGCCGAGCCGACGGCTCCAAGACCATGCGGTGGGAGTCGCGGAACGCGCGAGGGGAGTGGGTCCCCGGACTGCTCGGCACGCGCGAAGTCGACCTGCCCCTCTACCGCGAGGACGAGGTCCGTATGGCGGCAGCGGCCGGCGAGACGGTCGTGCTCTGCGAGAGCGAGTCCTCCTGCGACGCCCTGCACGGCGTCTACGCGACCACTTGGGCCGGCGGTGCCGGCAGCCCACCCGTCGAGACCCTCACCCGGGTCCTCGAGGGCGCCGACGTCGTCATCCTCCCCGACCACGACGACGCTGGGCTCGCCTGCCTCGACCGCCTCGTCGCCGCCCTGCCCCACGCCCGCGTGCTCGTCGGCGAGCCCGGAGAGGACGCCAAGGACCTGTACGACCGCGTCGGTCTCGACCGCTTCCTCGAACAGCTCGCGTCAGCACCGACCGGTGAGACGCGCGGAGAGCGACAGGACTTCAGGAGTCACGCGGGGTAGAGGACGACGCGGCGGGGAGGCTCGGCCGGGTAGTCGACATCAGTCACGGGCTCGCCATCGACGCGAGCACCACCCGAGTGGATCCAGGTGCGCGCCCGTTCCTCCTCGATGCCGGCTCGCACGAGCCGCTCGAGCACGGTGAGCGGGCGGGCGTCTTCTCCCTGCGGCGAGTCCTCGGGCACGCAGGCAACGGTAGGAAGCACCACCGACATCGACAGGGAGACGACACCGACATGTCGCGCGAGCGGGTGAAGCGGAGCTCAGCCACTCCCGCTGCGGGCCTCCCAGCCGGAGCGCCAGCGGGCGCAACGCTCGAGGTAGGCCTGCATGTCGGCGCCCTCCAGCGAGCCCGTTGTCCAGCTGTCGGCCAGCACCTCGTCGGGCCAGACGTAGGCGAGGCTTGATCGCCCGGACGTCAGGTGCACGACCTCGACCGAGTACGTCGGGTCCTCGAAGGCGTCGAGGACGCTCCACTCGGTCTCGCTGAGGTCCGTGTACACCCGACCTGACGCCTCTGCCTCGGGATCGCGGACGAGGCCCGGATACGGCAGGTCCGGCAGCCGCGCTGCCCGCCACCCCGGGGCGCTCGTCAGCTCGCTCGCCGGAACACGGTCGATCAGCGTCCGCACCACGTCGTCGAGCGCGAGGGTGCCGTAGACGAACAGGTCAGGCGTTCCCGCCGATCCGCGGTCCGGCGGGCCAGAGCTGCTCGAGCTCGCGCGGGACAAGCGGTCGCTGATAACCGGCATGCAGAACCTCCGCGAGGAGGCTACCGCCGTGATCGTGCACATTGAGGAACCAGTCGATGCCGGCCGGGTACGCCCAAAGGTAGGAGCGCAGCTGGGGATCGAGCGACCGGTCGCGAAGGGCGGATGCGACGTCGGCCGGTCGCCAGAACGGCAACCTCGACAGCGCGTGGTCACGGCAGGCCGACGCGCTGGCACCGGCGTTGATCATGAGGTGGAGCTCGGCGTTGACGAGCTGCACGTAGTGGTCGAGCCGGGTCCGCGCCCGCACGAGAGGGTCGTCCGGGCTCGCCGCGAGAGGAAGGACCTGCGCCAGGCCCTCGAAGAGCACCTGATGAGGGCAGTGGATGGCTAGCTGTCGGGGCCAGGGAGTCTCGGCGTGCTCGGAGACGTCGGTGAGGTTGGCGTACTGCAGCGCGTGCCCCAGCACCTCGTGGAGCGCGAAGCGGTAGGCGTCGACCTGGGTGAAGGACGCGTTGCGCCGGTTGATCCGCAGCCGAGCTCGTCGGCCCTCGCCGTCCAGCCAGTACGACCAGTACGCGTCGACCTCCACCGTCTCCACGTCGAGCTCGAAGGTGGTCTCCGCCCCTGTCAGACTCCTGACCTGCGCCTCGTACTCGCGCGCGTAATCGCGGATAACGTCGCCGGCGTCCTCCGCCGGCACGGTGGGGCTCAAAGCGTCGAAAGCAGTCCGCGTCTGCTCGTCCCACGCGACATCGACGTCCGCGAGAGCGCGGCGCGCGACGTCGCCGACCGCAGCGACATAGTCGGGCGACCAGCCGTTGGTGGGCGAGCCCTGGGTGAGGTCGACGTACTCGGTGAGGTCGAGTCGTTCGCCGAGCAACGCCCGCAGGTAGGCGAGGTGGGCGTCCAGGACGGCACCGACGTCGTCCCCGTGGACCTCGGACCGCAACGCGACGAGACGGTCGAGAACATCCAACCTGTCCTCGACGTCATCCCCGACGACATGGGGCGCACAGTCGAAGTCGATGACCGCGCTCGAGCCGGCCTTCTTCTCGAGGTCGTGCCACCCGCGGACGAGCCGTTCCAAGCGGTCACGATCCCCCACGCGCGACCTCCCATCGAATCGTCACCGATTGGCCGGGCTGTAGATAATCGCGCGTCAGTGTGATGAGTGCGCCCTCGTCGTCCTCGACGCAGAACAGGTCATCGATGGCGGAGACCTGCGCGCCATCCGGCTGGTCTTCTACGGCGGTGCAGCCCACCAGCATATCTACGCCGCGGTGACGAATCGTCAGCGTGAGGTGCCGAGTGTTCCGCGGAGTGGACTGTTGCCAATAGTGGTCGTGGACGAAGCGGCCACCGCGGGAAGTGTATGAGACCGTTCCGATACCGCCCGGTTCGATCGGCGGCGAGAGTACGCAGGCGAACTTCGTCATGTTGCCGATGTCGTGCAGCCGTTGGATCGAGACCCGTCGCTCACCGTCGGGATGCGGTTCGATGCGGACTCCGTCGGTGTTCTCGAACCACTGCTCCCGGAGGAGGCGCTTGATCGGTGCGTTCGTCAGGTTGAGGAGCTCGAACCGGTAGGTGACCGAGGACCACCCGTCGGGCTCGATGTCGATGGTGCACTCCATCTCCAGGTCGACGAGGTGGCCGGCGAGGAGTGCCAGCTCCGCGATCTCCTCGTCGGGGATGCGCCGACGCTTGCCCAGGAGCTGGAGCGCTCTCGCCAGGGATTCAGCCTGGTCGTGGGCGGGACCTCGAAGCGTGTTGACCGGCAGCGGGCCGGAGGACTCGGGCACGGGACGGAGGGGCGTCGACCACGCCGAAGGAACCGGGGCCACGCCCTCGAGGCCGTCCCCGACAGCGGCCGCAAGGTCGGCGGTGCTGGGCGCGGCACTGCGCTGAGCGGGGACGAACATCTCGGCCGCCTTGCGGCCCGGGAACATCGCCTCGAGGACCTCGCAGTGCTGAGGATGCGGCAGGCCCTTCAGCTCACCGCACTGCCAACGGTGCAGCTGCGCACGACTCGGCGCCGTGCCCACCAACGAGCTGTCGATGCTCGCCGCGGCCTTGTCGTACTCGCGAAGAAACGTCTGGTACTTCTGCCAGTGCTTCTCGCGAAGGAGGTCGCGCAGGACAACGGGATCGGCCATTCCGACTCCCCAACTCTTTCCCGGAAGCGTCAATTGTACGACGAAACGAGACACGGACGCAACGTCGGGAGACGCTCACGGCGGAGATGCGACATCTGAGGCGTCGCAACGCGACGCCTCGTCACAGCACCGTTCAGCACGTCAACGGGTGGTGGCCGTCAGTGCCGCAGCACGAGGGACGTGAGAGCGGGAGCGGACATGGAAGAGCGCAAGAAAGCGCCCGAGGTCATCGAGCGCGGCGACAGCGGACTACTCATCACCGTGGAGGAGGTGGCGCGCCTCTGGTTCGGTGAGGTCGGGAAGAACGGTTCGGCCAGCACGAATTGCCAACGCATTCGGCGGCTCATTCCTCACGTCCTCCCGGCCCGCCGTATCGGTAACCGCTGGTACGTGAACCGGGCGATCGCCGAGGCGTGGGCGGCCGGGTCCGACGCCGCGTCCGCGATGGCGCACCCCGACAGCCAGATGCTGGGAGGCGCGTGATGCCCAGCGTCGGCCTTCTGATCCTCTTCGCGATCCTCGGCGCCTTCATCTGCGCCAAGACCCGCTCCGCCGCCGGCGCCGTCGTGTTCTCGCTGGTCGCCCTGGTGCTCTTCATCGGCACTCCCGCCGGACAGAGCCTGCCCGGAGCGATCTCCACGCTCATGTCGACGGTCGACCAGGCCACCACCCCGGCCCTCTCGGGCACGCAGGACGCCGATGCCGAGGGAGGGCCGCGATGAACCCCTCCAAGCCAGGCGCCGATGCGGGGGCAGCACGCGAGAACTGGCGAGCCTGGGCGGCCTGTCGCGGCGAGGATCCTGAGCTCTTCTTCCCCGTGGCGTCGCTGGGCCCGGCCTACCAGGCCCAGGTCATGGCGGCCAAGGCGGTCTGTCGTCGCTGTCCCGTGCGGTCGAGCTGCCTCGCCGAAGCGCTGCGTCGCATGCCCTACGGGATCGCCGGCGGATTGACCGAGCAGGAACGCCGCCACCTGCGCCCCGCGACCGGCCTGGGCGCTCCGCGGTGGCGCGCGCTCCTCGAGGCCGGCCGGCCGCATCCCGAGGTGGCGCGGTTGTTCGGCGTGAGCGTGCGGACCGTCGAGCGCTGGGCGTCCCGACTGCGCCGTGATCAGCAGACCGGAGCCGAGGGAGGTGCCCGATGAGCGCGCTCGAGGCGAGCCGGCGTGAGCAGGCGGCGTGGAGGACCCGCGAGCTCGTGCGCGGAGTGGCGGTCACCGCGTTCGACGCGATCGAGCACCGGGAGCCCATCGAGGGGTTCCACGAGCTGTTACGTCCGGCGCTGGACGACCCGCTGGCCGGGGTGCGCGCGGGGCGCCTGGTGTCCGACGTCGCCGCGGGCCAGCTGCGGGAGTGGGCGCTGCGCGCCCGGGGCGCCGGTCGTACCTGGGACGACGTCGGCGAGGCGTTGGAGCTGCCCGCCGCCCTCGAGGGCGGGACGCGCGCTGAGGCGGCGTGGGAGTGGCTGGTCGAGCACCGCCCGCCCGCGCCGTCCCTCGAGCCCGGCTGCCCTGGGTCGGCGGTGTGGACGTGCACGACCTGCCGAGGGCGTGTGCGTGACACCGGCCCGTTCGCCTCACACCCGGACGACCGCGAGACCGGCCACGTCGATGGCTGCGCCCGACGGGCCGCCGCCCTGCAGGCGTGGCGCCGCGAGACGGAGGGAGGGTCCGATGTCGAGGAGTAGAGCTCGCAGGACGTCGATGCCCACGGTGGCGGTGGGGCAGACGGCGCCGCTGCTGCTGGGCACGGAGCTGGTCCGTGCCGATGTCGCGGCCACGGTGCTCGGGCTGCCGTTGGGGGAGGTCCCAACCGGCGGGCCGGTGACGTGGGCGCTGTTCGTCGACGCGGTGCTGCTCGGTCGCACCGACGAGGTGATGACCGACGAGGCAGCCCAGGGGTGGGCACGGCGGATGCTCGGCGACGGCGTGCGCTTCCAGCTCGGCCATCGCGACGGTGGCTACTGGCTCGCCGACGGGGCTGATCGCGCCCCGTCCGGCCACGGCGGGTGGTCACGGTGATGGGCACGTTCGTCATCTTGGTGCTGCTGGTCGCGGCGACAGCGGTGTCGTTGACGCGCGGGGCGATCCGGCCGGCGATGGTGTGCGGGGCGCTGGCGGCGCTACCGGCGACGACGCTGCTGCAGGCGCTGTCGTGGCCGGCGCTGCTGGTCGGGATCGCCGTGCTGGTGCTGGTGGGGTGGCATCGCTGGTCGCGGTCGCGGGCGACGATCACGCGGTGGTCGGCGCGGTCGCGCCGCCGCGCCGGCGTCGCCTCGAGCCTGGACATCGCCCGGCACGCCGGCACGGTGGCGACCCGCCGCCGGGGGAGCACGGTGCGGCCGTCGTTGGGCCCGCTGCTGCGCCGTGAGGGGTGGGCGGTACCGACGTCGGCGGTGGGGGTGGAGCTGTGCCGGGTCGGGGTGCAGCGGGTGTGGTCCTCGGTCGAAGACGTGACCCTGGTGTTCGGCGGGCCCCGGACCGGCAAGACGGGCTGGCTGGCCGGCCGCGTCCTCGACGCCCCTGGTGCCGCCGTAGTGACGTCCACCCGCACCGACTTGCTCGAGCTGTGCGCCCCGATCCGGCAGAAGAGCCGCGGGCCGGTGTTCGTATTCAACCCGGTCGGGTTGGGCGGGCTGCGCTCGACGATCAGCTTCGACCCGCTGACCGGCTGCACCGACCCGGTGACCGCGATGGAGCGGGCCACCGACATGGTCTCCGCCACCTCCCGCGCCACCCACGGGGACGCGGAGCGGTGGGACGCCCAGGCGCGGCGGGTGCTGGCGGCGTTGCTGCACGCGGCCGCGCTCGCGGGCGGGTCGATGCGCGACGTACTCGGGTGGGTCGCGGACAACGCTCGTGCCTCGCGTGAGGTGCCGGCGTTGCTGCGGCGCTCGCAGGTGGAGTCGTTCGAGAAGGCGGCCGAGCAGTTCGTCGAGACCAACGACCGGACCCGGACCTCGATCACCAACTCGATCATGCCGGCGCTGGGGTGGCTGAACCATCCCGACGCCGCAGCCGCCGCGGCGCCCACGGATCAGCCCTTCGACGTGGAGGAGCTGCTCGGGTCGCGGGCGACGGTGTTCCTGCTCGGCGCCGAGGAAGCCGACACCGGCCCGCTGGTCTGCGCCCTCACGGGCCACATCGCCCGCGAAGCCCGCCGCCTCGCCGTACAGAAGCTGTCCGGCCGGCTCGATCCGCCGCTGCTGCTGGCGCTGGACGAGGCGGCACTCATCTCGCCGGTGCCGCTGGAGAACTGGACCGCGGACATGGGCGGGCGCGGGGTTACGATCATCGCCCCGTTCCAGTCGAGAGCGCAGCTCCTCGCCCGGTACGGGGAGCACAAGACCGCCACGATCCTGAACAACACCGGCTCGGTGCTGCTGTTCGGCGGCACCCGAGACCAGGCCGACCTGCACTTCTGGTCCACCCTCGCCGGGGAGCGCGACGAGCGGGTCACCACCACCGACCTGCACGGGCGCGTCGCGTCCCGGACGGTGCGCAAGGTGCCGGTGCTCGCCCCGGCCCAGATCGCGAACCTCCCGGCGGGGAAGGTCGTGGTCTACCGGCGGGGGATCGCCCCGGTGATCGGGCGGGCGCGCATGGCCTGGACCCGCAGCGACGTGCGCGCTCAGCGCCAGCAGGTCGCGACCGGGTGGCGGGGCCGTTGGCAGCGCACCCGCGCGTGGGCCGAGGTCGGACTCGCCGCCCTGCGGCGTCGGGTCGCCGCCCCGCGGCGTCCCACCGCCGGCACCGGCGCCTGGTGGCGTCGGCTGGGGAACGCCTGCCGGCGGACCACGAGCTCTGCGCCCCCTGCGCGATCGCAGGACGGGCCGCCATTGGTGATCGATGTCGAGCCCGTCGCCCCTCCCGTGCTCGGCGAGCACGACCACGAGCACGGCGGTGATCGGACGTGGTTGCGATGACCACTCCCGACCTGCCGCCGCCCAGCAGGTCGAGCGCGCGGAGGCAGCCGCGTTGACGGCGTGCCCCGAGTTCGACCACGACCGCTACCGCCTCGATGCGGACGAGCCCCAGCACGGCCTCGACCGCGTCGAGTGCGCCGCACTCGTACAGGAGTCCTTGATGAGCGAGCCGACCGACGATCAGACCCGCACCGTCGAGGCCGACCCCGCATGGCCGACGCCGGACCCGACCCTGCCACCCGAGCAACTCACCGACCGCGAGCTCATCGCACGGGCCGCCTACTGCGACGAGATCGCCCACACCGGCAGCGCTGGCGACCAGGCCGCGGCGCTGCGCGACCTCGACGCCGCGTGGGACGAGGCCGAGCGACGCGCCGCCGGACAGCCCGCGATCAGCATCCCGGCCCAGGTCGCCGGGTACATCGGTCTGGTCCGCGAGGACTACGACCACGCCCTCGCCGTCGAGGCCGCTACGTGGCGCCAGCAGCTCGGTACCGCGCTGCCGCCCGGCGAATCCGCCCTCGGCCTCGCCGCCGACCGTGTCCCGAGCACCGCCGCTGCGCGCAGGGCTGGCGGCGAGCTGACAGTGGGGGAGCGCGCGGACCGCGCGCAGAGCTTGGCCCAGGCCGCGGGGCTGGATGTCGCGGGCTACGACCCGGACACCGACGTCTACCCCGACCCCGACACCGGGCGGGTCGTCCGCCTCAACGGACTGCCCGCTGCGAAGGACCTGGGCGCGGTCGACGGGGAGGCCTCCTCCGCGATCGTCGAACGCGACGGGTTCGTCCTGATCGACCCGACCGCGCCCGGCGGGGTCCGCCCACTGACCGCCGACGAGCGCGCGACGCTGGCCGAGCAGGCCCGCACCGGTACGCGGGTTCAGCCGGCGCGCTGGACGGCGGATGAGGACGAGGCCTACCTCGACAGCCGGCCCGACGAGACCTCGCCGTTCAACCCGGCCGCGGACTACGGCGACCCGGACTGGCGCGAGCCCGCCTCGGACGCCGAAGCCGCGGCGCGCATCGCGTGGCTCGAGGAGAACACCCCGCCCACGCCGGGCTGGTCGCTGCCGCCGAGCACCGAGGTCGACGACGCCCTCGACGCCGCCCGCGAGCGGGCGATCCACTCCGACTGGGCCCACGACCACGACCCGTATGCGTGGCCGGAGTACCAGCGGCTCGAGGCCCTCGCCGAGCTCGCCCCGCTGCCCGAGCGCGACGCCCTCGACGACCTACCTCGCAGCGGCCGGGATGAGCCGGACCGTGGATCGGTGCAGGACTGGCACGGCGAGGACCGCCGCGTCCGCGAGCACGTTGCCGACGAGGGAGGCTCCGACGACAGCAGGAGCGGCGGGTCGTCGACCGGTGCAGTGACCACCAAGGCTGCCGGTGCTGATGACCCCGTCACCGCAGACGACACGGCGCCACCTGACGACTCCGAGCGGTTGCGCCAGCGCGTCGAGGACCTGCGGGCCACGATCGCCGCTTGGGAAGCGAGCGTTGAGGGTGAGCGCCGCGAACAGCTGATCCGCTGGCACGACGACGATCACCGCGCCACTGACGTGCAGCCGGACACGCGGGGCGACGTTGACGGCGAGCCGGGGTGGGCCCGGTGACCCGCCGCCCACCGGGACAGCCCGGCGGGACCGACGGTGGCGAGTTCGCCCGGGTCGAGGCCCTCGCCGGCCTCGCCCGTGAGGTGGACGGGCTGCGTCGCGGCGTGGAGGCCCTGGTCGGCACTCCGACCCGGGTCGACGACCTGGCCCGCACCGTCGCCCAGCTCGCCGACGCCGTGTCCGCCGTCCCCGCGCGCCCGGGCCCGACCGTGGCGCCCTCGTGGCTGGCCGCCCCGACCGACTCCGAAGCCCTCGCAGCGCTGCTCGACGAGCTGTGCCGCTGGCTGCACGCGGTCTTCCTGCGCTACCCCGACGGGGCCGCGGTGCTGCCCGAGTGCTGGCTCTGGCACCCAGACGTCGTCGAGGAGCTGCTCTGGTTGATGCACGCCTGGCGCGCGGCCTACGAGGGCCGGGGCGCGTCGGTCCAACTGGCCGGGGACTGGCACGACCGCCAGCGCCCCGGGGTCGTGCGTCGACTCAAGACCTCGGTTGCGTCGTGCTCGCGGGAACGGCACCAGACCCGGCCCGGGTGGAACAGCGCCCCGCTCGGCGCCACACCGGTCCCCGGAGCCGGCGCGGCGACATCGATCGCCTGGTGGTGGGCCGCCGCTCGGGATGACGCGCCCCCGGAGCCGGCGGCCGAGGACACCAACCGGCCGAACGGGGCCGGCATCAGCACGGCCATGAACGGCACCGGCGGCCGCGAGGGATGGTCGCGATGACCGCTGCCGACCAGTCCGAGAGTCGCGCGGAGCAGCGCGCACGCGAAGCCGCCGAGCGCGCCGAGTGGGACCGCCTCAGCGACGTCTACTTCGCGCACATGAACGCGATCGCGCCGGACCAGTTCCACTGCTTCTGCGGCTCCCTCGACGACCTCCGCGCCGCGGTCGCCGAGCTCGACCGCGAGGCAGCGCGCGACCCCGCAAGGCGGCCCACCGCGGTCCGGGACGCGAACCGCGGAGCCGCCCACCAGGACGGCGCCCTCCAGGACCAGGCCCGCCGCGAGCAACTCACCCGCTGGCATGGCGACGACCGCGACGCCGCGCACGCTGCCGGCGACGCCGACGCGGAGTGATCGCGGTGGCCGAGAATCAGACCGACCCTGTGGGCGACGTCGACAACCAGGCGCCCCGAGCGGGCGCGAGGGGCGCGCTGCTCTGGCTCCCAGGTCTGGCAGTTGCGCTCGGCGCGGCCATCGCCACCGCTCACGGATTGTTCGAGGTCGCCGTAGCGGCGCGGGTGCCGACCGGGATCGCGTGGCTTTACCCACTGATCACCGACGGGCTCGCGCTGGTGGCCTACAGCGCCACCGCCCGTCTGCGCGACGGCGCGGCCCGCTACGCGTGGTCGGTCGTCGTCACGGCGGCCGGGCTCTCCGGGCTCGCCCAGGCCGCGTACCTCGCCGGCGGGCCGGCGGTCGAGGTCGCGCCGGCGCTGCGGTTCGGGGTCGGCGCCTGGCCGGCGATCGCTGCTGCGGTCGTCGCGCACCTGCTCTACCTGCTCGCGACCGCGCACCCCGATCACGCCGTTCAGCCCCCGCCGCCGCGGGACGCAGCGTTCGACGTGGTGTCCGTTCAGCACCACGGCGTTCACCGGCCCCCGTTCACTCCGCCCCTCGTACATCCCGACGCGCTCCCCAGCGCCGTTCACCCGCCAGGAGACGCGGAGGCCGAGGACGCCGAGCCGGAGGGCGCCGGCCGCGCTCCGACGAGCGCTTCGACGCCCCGCGCCGCGGCGTCACCGGCGCGCGACCGTGCCGAGGCGGCCGCGTCCCGCCATGCCCAGCGCCACGGCGCCTGGCCCACCGTCACGGAGCTCGAGACCGCCGCAGGCGTCTCCCGCGGCACCGCCGCCGCCGCGCTCAAGGCGCTCCGGGACCGACCGATGCCGCTGCACCTGATCAACAACATTGACCCCGACACCACCGACGAGGCCCACCCATGACCACCGAAGCGCCGATCACCACGACTAGCAGCACCGACCAGACCCACCGACCAGCAGAAGAGCAAGAGCCAAGAGCAAGACCACTTCCCGACACCGGTCACTACGCCGAACAGACGACCAGACACGAGCAACAGGACCGAAGGACGAAAAGATCCAGGGAAAGATCAAGAGCCGCACACCTATGCATCACGATCCTCAGGTCCGGTCCGGCCTCCGGCCGGCCCGGAAACTGCTGCCAAGAACCTGCGCGCGCTGTTGATCTTGGTTCAGGGCCGGTGTCGATCGTGCCCTGGTCGTCCTGATGCTGAGCGTCGCGTCGGGCTACTCGCCGGACTACCTGCTCAAGGAGGTCGCCGCCGGCCGCGAGAACTACTACACCGGCGCGGTCACCGACGGCGAACCGCCCGGCCGCTGGTGGGGGAGAGGCGCGGAGAAGCTCGGCCTCACGGGCCTGGTCGACCCGCAGGACATGCGCGCGGTCTACGAGCACTTCCTCGACCCGCGCCATGAGGCCTTCCGGAACCCGGACCGGTGGGACGAGGTCCCGACACTCGGTCACCGCGGCCGCCGGTATGCCACCGAGGACGAGCTGTACGCCGCGGCGCTTGAACGTGAGCCGGACGCGTCGGCTGAACGCCGGGCTGAACTCCAGGTCGAGGCCGGCAAGCAGGCCCGCCACAACGTCGCCTTCCTGGACGCCACGTTCAGCGTTCAGAAGTCGGTGACGGTGCTGCACACCGCGTTCGAAGCCCAGGAAGTCGCCGCCCGGGCCGCGGGCGACGACGAGGCAGCATCAGCCTGGGGCGAGTATCGGCAGGCCGTGGAGGACGCGATCTGGGCCGGCAACAACGCCGCCCTGTCCTACCTCGCCGAGCACGCCGGCTACGCCCGGGTCGGACACCACGGTGGCGCGGCCGGCCGCTATGTCGACGCTCACGACTGGGTCGGCACGTCGTTCTTCCAG
Source organism: Actinomycetospora chlora (assembly GCF_039542135.1). Lineage (NCBI taxonomy): Bacteria > Bacillati > Actinomycetota > Actinomycetes > Pseudonocardiales > Pseudonocardiaceae > Actinomycetospora > Actinomycetospora chlora. The sequence goes on along the minus strand of NZ_BAABHO010000012.1, from coordinate 90,448 downwards.
CACGACTCCCGCGACCACGACCCGCAGCTGCACATCCACAACCCGATCCTCAACCGCGTCGAGGGCCCGGACGGGCAGTGGCGCACCCTCGACGGGCGCAGCATCTACCGCTTCCGCCCGGCCGCCGCCGCGGTTGGCGAGCGCACCACCGAGGAACGTCTCACCGAGACCCTCGGGGTCCGGCTCGCGATGCGCCCCGACGGCAAGGCCCGCGAGGTCATCGGCGTCGACGAGACCGCCACCGACCTGCTCTCCTCGCGTCGCCGCGCGGTGACGGCGAAGGCCGCCGAGCTCATTGCTGACTTCGAGGCCCGCCACGACCGCGAGGCCAACGGCCTCGAACGTGACCGGCTCTCGCGCCAGGCCACCATGGTCACCCGCCGCGCGAAGTCCCACGAGGGCGAGACCCGCGAACAGCTCCTCGACCGCATCGACCGCCAGCTACGCGACGAGGTCGCCGGCGGCCTGCGCGGCGTCGCCGACAACGTCCTCGCTGCAAGGCGCGACGCGCAGCTCGCGGTCGACGTGTGGTCGCCGACCGCGGTGCTCGAGACCGCGCTCGCCGAGGTCCAGGCCAAGAAGGCCGGATGGACCCGCGCCGACCTCACCCGCGCGATCAACGACGCCCTTCCCGACACCCTCGGCGTTGCCGACGGCGACGACGTCACCGCCCTGCTCAACCGACTCACTGACCAATGCATCGCCCTGGCCACGCCGATCGACGCGGCCCGTCCCGGCCACGACGCGCTACCCGACGAGCTCCGCCTGGCCGACGGCTCCTCGGCCTACCAAGCGCCCGGCGCCCGGCTCTACGCCACGCCCGATCACGTGCACACCGAACGCGCCATGGTCGCCGCCGCCCGGCGCGGTGAGGCAGCAGCAGCACCGCATTTCGTCGCCGACCGATTCCTGACCCAGCTGAGCGAAGCCGGACTCGAACTCGGCGCCGACCAGGCCGCCGCCGTCCGAGGCGTCCTCACCTCCGGCGCGAAGGTCGAAAGCCTGGTCGGGCCCGCCGGGACCGGCAAGAGCTTCGTCGTCGGCACCATCGCCCGAGCGTGGTCCGACCCCGACCTGCGCGGCGCCGCAGCGGGCCGCGTGTTCGGCCTGGCGACCAGCCAGGTCGCCACCGACGTCCTCACCGACGAAGGCCTCACCGCGCGCAACGTCGAGCGCTGGCTCAAGACCCAGGAGCGCCTCGCCCACCCCGACCGTCCGCACCCCGCCGACGCGGCCTGGACCCTGTCGCCCGGAGACCTCGTGGTCGTCGACGAGTCGGCGATGTCCGACACCGCCGCGCTCGCCGCCGTGCGAACCCACACCGAAGCCGCCAGCGCCAAGCTCCTGCTCGTCGGCGACCACCGCCAGCTCACCGCGGTCGGCGCCGGCGGCGCCATGGACCTCGTCGCGCAGACCGGGACCCGCTACGAGCTCGCCGAGGTCCGCCGCTTCCACGCCGACTGGGAAGGCGCCGCGTCCCTGCGCCTTCGCGACGGCGACGAGACCGTGCTGCGCGACTACCACCGCCACGGCCGACTCATCGACGGCGGCCGCCTCGAAGACGCCGAAGCCTCCGCCTCCCGCGCCTGGCTGGCCGACACCCTCGCCGGACGGCGCTCACTGCTGATCGTCGACACCAACGACCAAGCCGCGCGCCTCAACGCCACCTTGCGGGCCGACCTCGTCAGCCTTGGACGTGTCGAGGAGCAAGGCGCGCTTCTCGGGCGCGACGGCACCTATGCCGGCGTCGGGGACGTCATCGCCGCCCGCCGCAACGGCTGGGAACTGACCGGGCACGCCGGCAACCACCGCGGACCCATCAACCGCGAGACCTACCGCGTCACCGCCGTCGGCGACGACGGCTCCCTCACCGTCGTCCCCACAGACCGCGGTGACGACGGGCTCGAACCCTCGTCGGCGCGACCGATCGTGCTCCCCGCCGAATACGTCGACGCCGACGTCTCCCTCGCCTACGCAGGAACCGTCCACTCCGCGCAGGGCGCCAACGTCGACACCGGACACCAGGTCATCACCCCAGCCACCGGTCGCGCCGCCGCCTACGTCGGGCTCAGCCGAGGACAGGAAGCCAACACCGCCCACGTCACCACCATCACCGGCCCGACCGACCCCGCCCGCGGACTCGCCACCGACCACTCCGTCCACCGCGACCCCATCGCCGTACTCGCCGGAGTCATGGCCAAGGACGACGGGCCCGACGCGAAGTCCGCGCTCGCCATCGCCACCGAGTCGGCCGACGCCGCCGCCACCACCCGCACCGCAGGAGAGCTCTTCGCCGACGCCGCCTCTCTGGCCGCGACCGAGCGCACCGGCCGCTGGCTCGACCGCCTCGCCGCCGACGTCGTGATCACCGGAGACGACCGCGCCCGACTCGCCGCCGAAGACGGCGCCGCCAGCCTCACCCGCGTGCTGCGGCGCGCCGAGATCGCCGGGAAGGACGCCGAACAGGTTCTCCGCGACTCGGTCACCGACCGACCCCTCGACGGCGCCCGCAACCTCACCAACGTCATCCACGCCCGCATCCGCGACGCCCACACCTTCGACCCGCAGGGCACGACCTGGCGCGAATGGAGCCCCGCGACCGGACGAGCCGACTGGGACCGCTACCTCGAGACCCTCGCCGACGCCGCCGACCAGCGCACCGACGAGCTCGCCGAGCAACTGGCCGAGGCACCTCCGCCCTGGCTGACACAGGCGCTCGGTCCTGTGCCCGACCAGGCGCAGCAACGAGAGGAATGGCTCGACGCGGCCGGCACCGTCGCCAACTGGCGCGAGCTGCAGGGCTATGACGACCCCGACGACGCCCTCGGACCGGCACCCGCGCCCGGCAAGGTCGAGGCCTACGCTTCCTACCGTGCCGCCTGGCAAGCCCTCGGCCGCCCCGACATCGACCGCGAGGAGCTCGAACTCTCCGACGGCCAGCTGAGGGTCCGGGTACGAGCGCACGAGCGCGAGGCGGCCTGGGCGCCTCGCTACGTCGCCAATGAGCTCGCTGGCACCAACCAGGCCGCTCAGCGGGCCCGCCAAGACGCGGAGCTGCGCCGCGCCGAGTCCCAGGCCGCTGCGGAGGATGACGAGCGGACCCGCTCGCTCGCGGACGCCGACGCGACCGAGGCCCTCGCCGGCACGCTTACGGCTCGCGCTGGCGAGCTCGCAGGGCTCGACGACGCACGGTCGCGCTGGCTCGCGCACACTGCGGGGACCCGCGCCGCCGCCGAGCGCGCGAAGGCGGAGCTCGCCGCCCGCCACGCCGACGACGTCGCGCCCGAACCCGAGGTCACCGCACAGGAGTGGCTCGCAGCGCACCGCCAAGCCGTCGTGGACGAGGAAGCTCACCGCGAAGTGACTGACGCCGACGTCACAGACCGGCCTGCTGACGTCGACGCCGAAGTCGATGTCCAGAACGACCGGCGGCAGTCCGAGGCTGGCAAGGTTCTCGACGACGAAACGGCCGCGGAAGGGGAGCAGGGAGTTGACGCCCCACCCGAGCCTGACATCCGCGAGACCGTTGAGGCGGAGCCGCCGCAGGTCGCCGAAGACAACGTCCGCGTCCCGACCGCCGACGAGACCTCAGCCGCGATCGAGCGCGCCAACCGCGCGCTCGCCGAGATGCGGTCTCGTGAGGAGATGGACGCGCGTGAGGAAGAGCAGCATCGTGCCGACCAGCTCGCTGAGTGGCAGGCGCATGAGACCGACGACCACGCCGAAGAGACAGCCACCGACGAGAGCGCCGAGCACGAGGTTGCCGACGCGTTCGGTCAGGCCGAGGTGTGATCGAGGGCGTCTGCGGGCGCTGGCTGCTCAAGTGGCGGAGGACCCTCCGCACGCCACGCCCACCGCAACGTCGCACGCACTCCTTCACACCAACCGGCGCGAGCGGCAAGGTCAGGTCGTCGCTGCTCGAGGTCCTGGGCCGCGAGGAACTCCTCCTCGATCAGCTCCTCGTATGCAAGCACCCGCCTCCGTGTAGCCGGGGCGCGGACCAGGCCACCACCGCGGGAGGTTCGGAGCGGCGCCGCCGCCATCCAACGGCAGGTCAGGGCGATCGCGCCGGCATACCAGTCGGAGAAGCCGCGGTCCGCGTGCTCGCTGTCCTTGCGGGTTGCCAACCGCCACACGCTCACGAAGGCGGCGTGGGGCACGCGAATGTTGCCAGGAGGGATCCCGGTGGTGTCCGACAGCGTCACCTCCACCCGCCAACAGTGACACCGAGCAGCAGCACCGCGCTACCCGTCCGAGCCCACGAAGGGAGCTGTGGCGTACGCGCGAGGAAGCCAGCTAGCCCGCTCCTACGCGCATTGTGCGATTTGGAGTGACGGGGTCCTCGGCTACGGTAAGGACTCCCAATTACGCACCCGTCCGGCGTATGTCTGCCAGTCGACGGGCTCTCTCCGGCGGGCCTCTCTATTGAGAAAGTTATTCAGGGCAATGAACCATTGCTGCAGGGCGTTGCCCTCCTCTTCGATCTCTAGTCCGACCTTGACTTGCGGTTGAATGATGCCGCGCTCAAGTACAGCGAGCGTGTCAACGAAAGCGCCCGCGCCCGAGGCGTCTAATCTTACGTAGCGGCTCCACTCGCGCCCAAGCCAGCCGTCGTTCGACAGGTCTGAGTCGCGCGCAACCACCGAATAGTGGCACCTCGGTCCGTCGTCCGCCGGGTCACCCCTTCTCCTGGGTGGAGCGAACGGCTTGTTGTAGGGTCTTAGGGCCTGCACGCTAGCTGCATTGAGCAGCGAGCGCTCAACCTCGGCGCTGTTCAGGCTGGATTTCACTTCGATCACTGCCAGCACGGCCTCGGCTGGAAGTAACGCATTTGACCCCGCAACAAGGGGTGGATTGCGATTGGAGTCATATACCATGAGGTCGAGTTGCCTAGAGAGTGTTCCATTTCTGTCTACAGCCTGCCCGCTGGCGACGCTGAAAGTGCGAGGCAAACGGTCCTCGAGAAATCTCCTCAGTGCCTCCTCTCGTGCTGCACCGCGGGTTCCCATATGCTGGAATACCTGCGCCTCGTCCCAGGCGGACTTCAGGTCATCCCGAGCTCGAACCATACTCAGCTCGAGTTGAGGATTAGACCTATTGCGGACTCGCTTCGTCACTGTAGTCTCCCTCGGCATTTCTAAATCGGTAGGCTTTCGGGCCAGTAATGGCGCGGATCCTCGCTTTGCGGAGGTCGAACTAAGAAGTCCCGCGACGCCCGCGCGCGAGAGTTAACGATAGGTTAGATTCTCCGGTACTGGCGAGCCTGGATGTTCAGGTAAGTCCTAGCGGGTCAATCGCAGGCTCTGCGTTCGTTCGTCGCGCCTCGCGAGCAGCTCGTAGTAGTTGTGTTCACCGCGAAGCTTTACGATCTGTTCCCCGAGCCATTCTAGTTCGACATACCACGAGTTCCGCGCAGAGGAGGTGCGAACGGCCCGGAAAAACGGCTGGTAGCTACGAGAGATGTCTCGAAAGGTGCCTCCGTCGACCGCGTTGAGTACCTCAAGGTCGTATACATCTCCGGCAACCGCAACGGCCAGTGCCTCGTAGAAATCCAAGTAGGCGATGATGCTTCGGAATCGCTTCGACTTCTCGCCCTGCGCGAGCGCTCGCCGACTAGTGCGCTCCACCTCGCGGGCGTCTCGGGGGTCAGGCAATCCCTTGGCTAGACGGTTGCGGTATTCGACCGTGTTGGCGAAGTAGTCAATCGTCGCCTGCCGTTTTCTGCGTCGAATATCGACGTCTGTCGTCGCTTGTGCGTTCCTTAGTTGCCGATTTGCCACGGCCACCTGGCCGGCCACGAAGAGAAGGGCGAAGAAGTTGACACCAGCGCCTACGAACGCGGCAACGGCCTCGGCTGACACGCGATCTCCGCTCCTGACAGTAGGGCGCTTCTCTGCAGGCAAGTCGCAGGAAAGCGCGTGCGCTTACGGTTACGAGATTGATGGTGGACCCGCGCGCCGGTCGCAGCTGAACACGCGGAGGGCTCCCTTTGCTTTTCCACGTATATGTGGGTGCCTTTCCAGCTGGCCCGCAGCCACGCGTGACTTGGTTTGGGGCGCGTCGCCAACTGGCGAGCGCCCTCCGGGTGCGGCTCGGCGACCGCCACCGCGACCTCATCGCTAGCAACGGTCCCGATGTTTCAGTCGATTGGTCCCACGACTCTGCCGGGCTCGGGCGCGGAGCAAGTAACGGCAAGGGCGACGTGGTCGATCTTGAGGTGTTGAGTCGAGCAGACACGAGGGAGACGGCCACATGATCGAGCTGCCGCTGCGTGAGCGTCTGCACGAGCATCTCGCCCTCGTGCGGCTGGCAGCCCAGGACAACGAGTTCATCGACGTGCGTCGGGCCGAGGAGCTGCACGACCTGCTGGGGCGCGCGCTCGATGCCCTCCCAGACCTCGACGTCCAGCAGCGGCGTGAGCTCGCAAGCGCGATCGATTACCTGGTGCGGGTCGATGACGACGAGGACGATCTGAGGAGCCCGATCGGCTTCGACGACGACGCCGAAGTGGTCGAGGCGGCTCTCGCGCGCATTAGACCGTCGTCGGGAGGAACGGGCTCGGGGTTCGCGACCAGGTGACGATCAGCTGGTCGCGGGCTCGGCTGCAGGCGACGTAGAACAGCGAGCGTTCGCGTCCGCGCGCCGCGCTGTACTCGGGCTCGGGACGCCCTTCCACCACCCAATCGAGAGGGACCACGCCGGCCTCCGCGCCGATGACGATGACCCGGCTGAACTCGGTTCCCTTGGCCCGGTGCATCGAGGCGATCTTGACGCTGTCGGCGTTTCCTGGACCGTCGCGCTGCAGGAGCTCCACCGGCACGCCGGCGTCCTTGAGCGCGAGCCGGGCGCGCTCCTGCTCGGCAGACCGGCGGGCGAGGACCGCGATCGCCGCGGGGGAGACGCCACCGTCGACCCATCCCCGAACGGTGTCAGCGGCGAAGCGCGCCTCCTCGCCATCGCTCGCGAAGCCGTGCAGCTCCGGCGTCGGGCCGGTGAAGGCCGATCGGTAGCCCGCCACGGTCTCGGCGTCCCCGTCGAGATCGACCACCGATTCATCGCCGATCACGCCCATCGCGAACCGAAGGTTCTGGCGCGTCGTCCGGTAGTTCAACGTCAACCGGCGCGACCGCCCACGGGTCTCGATGCCGAAGTGCCCGAGAACGACCCGCTCGCCGTAGATGCGCTGGTGACCGTCCTCGCAGATGAACAGGTCGTTCGGCCCCGAGGCCACCAGGCCGCGGAGGACCCGCCAGTGCCCCGCGTGGAGATCCTGACCCTCGTCGACGACGACGTGGTCGTACCGCTCCACGTCGGCGTCGCCGACGAGGCGCGCGGCGCGCGCCGCCAGGGCGTCGAAGGTCGTCCGACCGGACGTCTCGACCGCGCGCTCGTACGCCTCCACCACGCGCCACACCGCGGCGCGCTGTACGCGGTTGAGGCGCAGTCCCCGTCCTGTCCGCTTCGCCTTCAGATAGGCGTCGCGCGTGTGCTCGGGCAGAGAGAGGACGACCGTGCGGTACTCGCCGGCGAGGAAGGCCGGGCCGAGGTGAGGCGCGAGATCGGCCGGAACGCCGGCGGCGTGGACGGCCTCATCCCAGAGCTGGTCCTGCTCGCGCTCACCGAGCGGCTGTCCCGGTGCGCCGTCGACGTGCTCGACGACGCGTCGCACGACCTGGTCGACGCCGCGTACGTCGATGCGCTCGGACTCGCCGGCGCCAAGCAGGCCGCGGATGTCGAGCTGCAGCTGTGCCGCGAGGTTGCGAGTGAAGGTGCAGAGGAGCACGCGCGCCGTGGGGCTCTTCCGGACGAGGAACGCCGCGCGGTGCAGGGCCACGACGGTCTTGCCGGTGCCGGCCCCGCCGGCGAGGCGGAACGGGCCGTTGTAGGTGGACCGATACGCGAGGTCCCGCTGGGTGGGGTGCAGGTAGGTCCGCCAGGCGGCGAAGTCGCCCTCGAGCATGCGCCGCAGCTCGTCGTCGCCCTCGAGGTAGACGAACTCCATCCGGCTGGTGGCCCGCTGCACGGCCTCGAGCGGGTCAGCGCTCGGGGCGGCCGTGTTGTCGAGCTCGTAGGAAGCGCGCACATCTTGGAGCGAGGTACCGGTGGCGAGGTCCAGGAGGGCCTGCTGCTGCCACTCCGGCAGGTCTGCGGCGAGCCCGAGAACGTCGTCCTCGCTGGTCAATCGCACCGCCTGCTCCGCGACCTCGGCATTGATGCCGAGGCCGACGAGTTCGTCGGGCGTGAACGGCAGGACCTGCGGAGCGTCCGGCTCAACCGCTCGCTTCCGGTACTCGGTGACGGTCGCGTCGATCTTCGCCGGGCGCGTCACCTCCATCGCGCCGTTTGCCGGGTTGATGTCGAGGACCAGCGACTGCGCTTCCTCGTAGGCCTGGTCGTGCGGTCGGATCGCGGCGAGCAGCCACATCGGCTCGGGATCGTCGCTCACCGCGAAGAGCACGGCTCGGTAGTTGAGGTCGACCCGAGCCGTGCGGACACGCTTGTCGGCCGGACCCTTGGGGATCTTGACGTCGAGCCCGGTGAGTTCCGCGTTCTGGCTGAGCTTGGTGAGGAAGTCCCACGCCTTGGCCTTAATCGAGCCGTCGACGTCGATCGAGCGGTGGAACTCCTTGGACATGATGACGCCCATCAGGCACCTCCGGCGAGGCTCAAGGCCGCTCGCACGGCCTGTTCGTCGGGCTCCACGACCGTCCAGCCGTGCTCGGTGAGCCAGCCCGTGGCATCGTCGTCGGCCTCGAGCAGCACCGCTACCTGGTCGGCGGGCCAGGCGAGGTCGACGATGATGTCCCCGCCGTCGAGTTCGAGGCCGGCGTCGGGAGCCGGGACGCCGGCGGCGGCCAGGGCGAGGACCGTCTCGCGCGGCTCACCGTCGAAAGTGTCCGCGATGTCGCGCCACACCGGGTCAATCGGCAGGGCGTCCGTAGTGTCGAAGGCGACTCCGCCGAGGGTGGTCGTCGTGTCCGCGGAGAAGCGGCCTGGCTCGAGGAACTGGAAGATGTTGCCCAGCGCCAGCCAGTCGCGCCAGGCGTCGACCTGGGCGTCGGACCCGATCACCTCGTCGCGGTCGTCGACCCCGAGCCGGACGCGCACATCCGTCGTCGTCCGCCTCTCCACCAGCAGCATTGCACCCCGCGCGCTACGGGCGAGCACGGCAGGGACGTCTCCAGGCGCGTCAGGTCTCTCGTCGCCGGTCAGGGCGGCCCGGAGAGTCGGACGGATCGCGTCGTGGCGGACCTTCGCGGGCGCCTTCTTCCCAAGCACCAGCGCGAGCGCGTGCGCCGCCGGCGTCCAGGCCTCTGTGCTCGGTCGGAGCACGAAGTCGGCGAGGGCCGAGATGGGGTCGGCGAGCACGACGTCGGCGGTGCGGCTGCCCGGCACCGCAAGGCGCTGGGTGAGCTGGACGGCCACCGCGCGGGTGCCGTCGTCGACGGCCTGGTTACCGGACCCGGCATCGCCGTTCAGTACGAGCGCGAAGGCGTCGAGGTCCTGGTGGGTCACGGCCCAGACCAGGTAGCCCTGATCGCGCAGCGACGCGCGCTTGGTGGCGTCGTCGGCGAGGCGGTTGTGGTCGGGCGACGAGTGGTATCGGCGGCCGTCGCAGAACACCGCGATGCGCGGCACGGCGTGGTCGTTGCAGTCCAGGACGAAGTCGGGCTGGACCCCTCCCAATTTGACCTGCGGCGTCAGCTGCCACTGGCGGTCGCCATGCTTGGCGGGAAAGCGCAGCTGGGCGCTGTCGCCGTAGGTGGTGGCCGTGGTGGTGACCGCGGCGCCCTGGCCCTTCGCCCACTGCAGGAGCAGCGCCCGGAACCGCTTCTCGATCGGTGTGTCGTGCGGTCCGACCGTGATCCGCTGGATGGCCTCGACCGGCTCGGGCTCCCAGAACCGGAAGATGTCGGCGATGAGCCCCAGCGCGGTGTCGCGACGGGCCTGCCCGGCCAGGTGCGGGACGACGTGCGGCAGCAGGCACCGGTGGCAAGCGGCCAGACTCTCGGCGCGGCAGGGGCACCGATCGAGGACGACCACCGCGGCCTCGAGCAGCTCGCGGACCCCGTCCGCGTCGGCGAAGCGCTCCAGGTAGCCAGTGCCGCCGGGGACGAGGTCGTGGAGCACCATCACCCACCGCTCGCTCGATCCCGGTGCGGGATCGGCGGCCTCCACGACGTCAAGGTGTTCGGGCTCGCCGCCGAGGACCTCGCGCAGCCCGAGGAGCAGGGCCGCGCGGAACGATGTGCGAACGGTCGCGTCGGCGACGACGATCGGGGGCACCAGCAGGCGCACGGCTTGGGTCCGCAGCTCGTGGGTAAGGGAGACGGTGACCCATGCGTTCGGGTCGGGCTCGCGCCGCTGCCGGCACCAGCCCCGGTGCCGGGCGCCGTCGAGGTCCTGCACGCCTCGCTGCGCGGCGGGGACGACCCCGCAGTGCCGGCAGGCGACGAACTGCGGCGCGGCGGTCTCGTGCCCGGCGACGGTGATGGTGGCGCCGCCGCGGTCCTGGGGACCGAGGTTCATCCACCGGATGTCGGCGCGGCGTAGGACCTCGACACCGAAGGGGTACTCGCGCAGGCGCCACGCCCCGCTGACGTCTTGGGGATCGGCGTCGACGGTGGTGATCACGGAGAAGCGCGCCTTGCGACGGTCTTCGCCGTCGTCCTCGCGCAGGGCGGTCTCTCGGCTGGCGTAGGCCGACGCCCGGCGGAACGGGACGGTAGTGAGTACCTGGCCGGCGTCGGCCGCGGCCGGCGCGCCGCAGCGGGGGCAGGCGACGGCGGTGTCGCCGTCGCCGACCCGGCGGGACCAGCCGCATGCCGGGCAGAAGCGCCGGCGCTCGGTCGCGGGATTGCGACTGGTGCCGAGGTCGACGCCGTCGATCTCGACGGCGGTGCCGCGCACGTAGAAGGTGGCTCCGGGCGCGAGCTCGCCGAGGGCCGTACGGCTCCCTCGGACGTACTGGTCCTCCTCGGACTGGTGCTCGCCGGTCTCCTCGTCGATCCACCACAGGCCGACGTCGAGCGTGGTGGTGTCGTCGAGCAGGGCGTAGTTGGGCAGCAGTCCGCGGGCCTCGAGCGCGGAGATCCAGTACATGTCGTCGCGCTTACGTCGCGCGGCCCGCGCGGCCCCGAGCTCCCCGAAGAGGCGCCGCAGCTCGCGGCGGCCGGCATCGTCCAGCGACGGCCGGGCCTCCATCGCCTCGACCTCGACCTTCACCCGCTCGATCCGCTCGGCTAGCTCCTCGCCCTCGGCGTTCCACGCGGCCACAGCTGCCTCGACGTCGCGTTCCAGACCGGGCGGTTCGCCTTCCGGGCCGCCGTCGCCGGCCCACTCCCGCAGTGCGCCCCCGCTGTCCTTGCTCACCTCGTCGCCGAAGCCGCGCAGGAACGCGTCGACGTAGCTCTCGGCGTTGGCCCGCGCGTCAGCGACCAGCGCGCCGAGCCACGACGTCGGGGTCAGGCCACCCCGGAACACCTCGTTGGCGAGACGCGTCGGCGCCGCGTGGCCCGAGCGCGCGCGGCGGTCGACGAGCGAGGCGAAGTACTGCCGGCGAAGGATCTCGGTGGCGTCGAGGTAGCACGCGGGTGGCACCACCTCGCCGGCGATCATCGTCAGCGGATCGGCCAGCCGCTGGAGCTCCAGCGGCCGCGCGGGAAGCAGCGACACAACCAGGGCGTTGCCGGTCAACCGGCCGGCGCGCCCGACTCGCTGCAGGTACGACGCTGTCGATCGCGGCAGAGAGGTCAACGCGACGGTCGATAGGTCGCCGATGTCGATGCCGAGCTCGAGGGTCGGGGTGCAGGTCAGCACGTTGGGCGCGCCGGGGCCCGCGCCGCCCTTGAACCTGTTCTCGAGCGCGACGCGCTCGTCCGCGGGCAGCAGGGAGGTGTGCTCCCGGGCGATGATCCGGCGCACCTCGCCGGCGCGGTAGAGCTCGCGGTAGTAGTCGTGGTCCGCGCGCTCCTCGCGGTAGACCCCTGGGCAGCGGTCGCGCTGGCACGGAGCGTCGAGGAGGTCGTCGAGGACGACGCGCGGGCCGGGGAAGAGGGTCGAGCAGGCCGAGCAGCGCAGCCGCGCGGGCGAGCCCTCGGTGGGCGCCACCCGCACCCGCTCGGGCGGGATCCACCACACGACACTGCCGTGGGCGCCGTCCTTCGCCACCAGCGCCCCGTCGGCGGCGAGGGCGTCGAGCAGAGCGAGCATGTACCGCGGGCCGTCCACCGTCGGCACGCCGAGCACCCGCGCCGTCCAGGTCGCGTACCAGCTGCGCGGCGTGACCACCGAGTCGAAGTTCTCGGTGTGCCGGGCGGTCGTGGGGAACGACGGGGCGGGCCGTCCTGTTCGGCCGGCCCGACTCCCCGGGAAGGCCGGCATACCCTCGCGCCGGGGACGCCCACCCCAGATCGAGTAGCGGTCGTCGGACTCGGCGAAGCGGTCGAGCCACCGGTGCCCAACACCGCCCTGCAGCCTGATGCGCTCCGTCACGCCGCGGGCCCAGGCGCGTACACGCTGCGGGCCGACCCCGTCGAGCGAGAGCTGCACGTCGCGGCGCGCCGCGTTGTCGGTCGCCCGGCGGACCACGGCGTCGAGGTCGTCGATCTCGACGTGCGCGGTGGCGGCGCCGGTGAGCTCGAGGGTCCGACCGGTGCGCGACGACAAGCCCAGCTCGAGCGTCGCGGCGAAGCCCATCCGCGTGGCGACGGCGCGGCGCACGTGCGGCTCCGGGTCGTCGGCGGCGTAGCGGGCGAAGGTCTCGTGCTCGCGCAGGTCGGGCGGCAGGGTCGCGAACCGCTCCGCGGCCGTCCGACCGGCGGCCTCGACGGCGTCGCCGAGGACGTCCAGCGTCGTCCCGTCGCCGATCGCGCGGTGGACGAGGGCCCGCAGGTTGAGCGCGTACGCCCGACTCTCGACGAACGCCGCGCGGTGCGAGGCGTCCTGGACGCTGTCGGTGAACACCAGTGTCTTCTTCTCGTCCGGCGCGACGTCGGGGCTGCCGAACAGCTGCCCGAGAGTCGCCGAGGCGAGCGTGGCGACGCGGGAGCCGAGGAAGCGGATCGCGTCCTTCTGCCCGCACGACGGGCACTGCTGGTCGCGGGCCGCGTCGGCGTCGGGCGTGACGAGCACCGGCACCTCGGTGCTGTGCTTCCCCGAGCGTCCGGGCACGAAGTCCGCGATCTCGGGGTCGACCCACCGCACCTCATCGGAGCCCTTGTCGGCCTCGCCGGGCGCGAAGATCCACGCCCGTGCGCTGCTCGCATCGCTCGCGGACTTGCTCCAGACCGCGTTCGGGGCGGTCGCGTGGCTGCCGCCGGGGGTGGCGACGACGCCCCACCCGGAGCGCCCGCAGTGCCGGCAGAAGATCGACGGCAGCGAGCGCTCGCCGTCCTCGGGCTGAGTGCCCTCGAACCACGCGAACCGGGGTGAGGACGACAGCGTCCGCAGCAGCCGGCTGACTTCCCGGAGCCAGAGCTGGACGTCGACGGTCAGCAGCGGGCGCCCGCCGCCCGTGCGGGCGCGGGAGAGGAGCGCGAGGAACAGCGAGATCGCGTGCCGGGCGGCGTCGCGGCGCTGTGTCGTGCCGGTGGCCCAGCTGGGTTCGGCCTCCGCAGCGAGGTCGGCGAGCGGGTGCGGCGTCGCCGTGAGGTGAAGTAGCGTCCGGGTCAGCGGGTGGGCTCGGATGGCGCGGCCGAGCGCCTCGACGTCGAGCGCCGCGATCTCGTCTTCGGTCACCGCGCCGCGCAGGAAGAGGCGGGCGCCCAGCCGCAGTTGGTCCTCGTGGGCGGTGACGCCGCGCAGCGCGGTGGTGACCTCGTCGAGCAGCGGGACCGCGCCCTGCGACGGGCCGGTGACCCACTCGTCGGCGGTGAGCCGGTCCTCCCCGACGAGGGCGTCCTCGTCGAACTCGGCGCCGAAGACGGTGCGCGCGAACCGGCGCAGCTCCGCGCCAGCGCCCTCGCCGCTGCCGAGCGTCGCCGACGTCGCCACGGGTGTGATCGCGCCGAGCGGTCGCTCGTCGGTGGCGACGCCGAGCACCGCGCCGAGGCGGCGCAGCAGCATCGCGACGTCGGTGCCCTGGGCGCCGTCGTAGGTGTGGAACTCGTCGAGCACCAGGTAGCGCAGCGACTCGCCGGCGTGCGCGAACAACGGGGCGTCCTCGCTGCGCAGTAGCAGCATGTCGAGCATCTTGTAGTTGGTCAGCAGCACATCCGGCGGGCTCTGTCGCATCGCGTGCTTGCTCTCGATCACCGACGTCTCAGTCATGACGTCGCCGCTGCCGGAGTCGCCGGTGTAGAGCCCGACGGTGACGTCACCGAGCTCGTCGCGGTGCTCGTGGGTGAGACGCGCGATGCGCCGGGCCTGGTCGTTGGCCAGGGCGTTCATGGGGTAGAGCACGAGCGCCTTGATCCCGGGCCGTCCCCGCCGGCGCTCGCGACGGCAGTGCTCGAGCAGGGGGATCAGGAAGCTCTCGGTCTTGCCCGACCCGGTGCCGGTGGTAACGAGTGTCGGCTCGGGCAGGCGGTTGCGGGACGCCAAGCGCATCCACGCCTCGGCCTGGTGCTTGTGGGGGCGGAAGCCGATCGGCGCCCAGTCGAGGTGGCCACGCCAGGTGTCGTCGGCCGGGCGGAAGGGCGTGCGGAGCCGGACGTAGGGCCCGCGGAAGACGCCGTCGTGCGGGTTGCCGATGAACCGCTCGAGCTCCGCCCGGACGTCGTCGTCGGCCAGCGCGAACGTCGTGCCCAGGAAGCTCGTCAGCGAGTCCCGCAGATCCTCCGCGACCAACGACGGCAGCATGCTCCGGCGTCCCCCTCACCTCGGCCCCGACCATGGTCCACTCTGCCGGGGCCGAGTTGAGTCACTCGAACCGGGTCGACCACTCGACCGTTCCTTGATCGTCATGCCGCTCGTTGAGCCCCGAAGGCGTCTTTGCTCAGGGGGAACCGAAGATGCATAACTGCAGGCTCTTTGCCGTAGCTCGAGTGATAGCCGGGGCGGTTCTAGCGTGTGCGGTCCTCGCTGGTTGCCAACCCACGGGTGGTAGCAAGCCGTCTGCATCGCCAACGACGACGTCCCGGACTCCGACCTCGACGTCCAGCTCCACAGCCGTTCCACCACCGACGTCGGGTGCGTCGACCACGCTGCCCGCGCCGTCTCCAACGACCGGCACTCCCATCGCGACGACGCCATCCCCGACGACGCCAGACCACGAAGACCCCGTCGCACGGTCGTGCCGCATTGGGGTCACCTCCGAGGGCGCCGAGCCAGCAATGGGGTCGGTGTACGAGCAGGTGGTGTTCACCAATCTCGCGAACGTGCCATGCCGCCTCACCGGCGGAGCAAGGTTCGAGTTCGTGGGAGCCGACGGAGTCACGGCGGTGGGACTGCCGGCCAATCCGACAGGGGGCTACGGCCTGCTCGATCCCGGTCAAACCATCAGAGCGACGATGCAGGCCGGTCAGACCGACAACTACGACGCTGACCGCTGTCGGCCCGTGCCTGTCTCGGGAGTGCGTGTGGTTCCACCAGCTAACAGCGCCCCGGTGGTCCTTCGTCCATTGATCTCGACGGCGTGCAGCATGGGCGGACAGCTCTCGGTCCAGCAGGTCTCCAATGGACAGGGGCGGAGCGACGGCGGCCCGGGGGAGGGCGAGGGTCCGGGGTGACGGGAACTCGCGGACTTCAGGAGGGGACGCGCGCGTCGACGAGCCGTTCAAGCGCGTTCTCGACCGGCAGCACGATCCACCCTTCATACGCGGCGGCCGCGTGGCGTTCTGATGGCACCGCCTCAACGGCACCGACCTGCGCGGCGCGCGCCGCGAGAGCACAGACGAAGGCGTCGAGGGCGTCGTCGTCGGCGAGGAGCCGGCGCGCGGTGGCGGGCGTCATCACGAGGCAGCCGAGCCGCTCCTGGATGCCATGGAGGATGCGGAACCGCAGGCGCCGGCTCGACGGGTCCATCGGTCCGCCCTTATAGCCGCGACGCGGCAGGCCCCACTGCTTCAGCGCCGCCGAAGGATAGACCTCGACCACCGGTCCGGCCCCTGACCGGTCGACGGGATGTCCTGTCTCGAGGTGGAGGGCGTCGAGGATACCGGCCCAGCGCATGGCGAGGAGGGCGATGAGCTCCGAGGACACCGACCGGGGCCAGAAGCCGCACCGCCGCCGGACGTGAAGGTCCGTCTCCCGGTAGCGCAGTCGCCGGATGCTCTCCGGGCCCACGGCGCCCCGGTCGGGCCAGGGGCGGCCCGCGCGATGCGCCGTGACGGCGTCGACGAAGTGCTCCGGCCAGCCAAATGGACTGTCGACGCCAGCCCATCCTCCGTCGGGCACCTCGAGCAGCGAGCTGACGATCTCCTCGTTCCCGGTTCCGCCCTCCGAGAGGCGCTCGACCGTCGCGCTGCGCCCGTCCCATCGGATCCGGCAGATCGCGGTGCCGACGTCCTGCGATGCCATGTCGATGCCGACGGTGATCGATGACGTGGTGTCCCCCATGGCCGCGCAGCGTGCCCGATGCGGGGTGATCGGCTCCGTCTGGTGCTCTGGTAGGCAGGGGCCCGACAGCCCGATGTGGGGGAGGCGTCGTGGGTTTCGTGCAGCACCTGTCGATCAGGGTCCCGTGGCACGACGACGGGTGGCGGGGCACCGTGTGCCGGGCCCCGCGCGCGAACAACGCCTGCCTGCTGCTCAGCACGATCGGTGAGGGCCGCGACGACGCCTACGAGGAGGCGCACGCCGGCGCCTCCATCGACGAGCTGGACGACGGCCGGACCCCGCCATGTGTTGCCGAGCGGGCCACCTTCATGAGCCCGCGGGTGCACGCTGTCGAGCAGACGCACCCTTACGCGTGGCACACGGCGTTGTCGGGGCTGCGGCCGACGACTCTCGCCGTACCCGCGTTCTCTGCCCCAGCTGTCCCGTACTACTGGCTCAACCGGAGCGCGACCGAGGACCTGCTCGAGTCATTCCCGGTCCCCGGGTTCGAGCTCGACCGCGAAGCCGATGCCCTCGCGGCGCTCGACTGGCGGAACGCCACGTGGGTGCTGCACGGCGACAACCAGAAGGCCCTGATCGACGCGTTCTTCGAGAACGTCCAGGTCGACGAGTCGCTGGTCTTCTTCTACGTCAAACACTCGCCGTTCGAGGAGGTCCCCGGCCGGGTGCTGGTCGGGGCGGCGGTCGTCGAGCACCTCCGAGCACCGTCACCGTGGCCCACCGACGGGCCGACCGCGTTCCCCAACCACCAGTGGGAGACGGTCGTCGGGCACACGCTGCGCCCGGATGGTAGGGGCGGCTTCCTCATGCCGCTCCAGGAGCTCGTGGCGGTGGGTGACTCCGGCGTGGACGTCACTACGGCTGTACCGCAGGCCGAGCAGGCGAGCCGGGAGTTCTCCTACGTCACCGAGCACGTCAGCTCCGACACCGCCGTCGCTGCCCTGCTCGAGCTCCGGCGCTGTGCCGAGGAGGCGATGCGCCTCGGAGTATCGGTACCCGACACGTCCTTGGCCTGGCTCGACGCCCAGCTCGCCCGCACCTGGCGGCGTCGGGGACCGTCCCCCGGCCTGCCGGCGGTGCTGGCCGTCATGGGTTGGGAGCACCCGACCTACGCCGCCCAGGTCGCAGCGGGCGCCGCGGGCGACGCGGACGCCTGGCCACTGGTCGTCGCCGCTCTCGAGGGCCGCGACGCGCCGCCGCCCATCCGCGAGCTCACCACGAACACACGGCGGGAGATCTGGCAGGGGCAGGCACCCGAGGACCGCCGGCTGCTCGACCTCCTCGTCCGGTTCGACCTGCCGGTCGAGGGTGTCGTCCAGGCGACCGAGCCGGACATGCCGAACCCGCTGGATCGCGAGCAGTTCCTGGACAACCCCTACGAGCTCGTCGTCCTCACCGCGGACGGTCCCTTTCCCGTGGACGTCGCCGCGATCGACCGCGGGTGCTACCCCGACCCGTCGGTCGCCGCGGACTTCCCGCTGCCCGTCGCCACGCCGTTCGACGACCCGGCTGACCGGCGGCGCCTCGAGGCGCTGCTCACCACGGCCGTCGTCCGCGCGGACGGCGAGGGCCACACGCTGCTGCCCGTGTCCGACGCCGTCGAGCGGGCGGTCGGCCTCGTCGCCACCCGACCGCCCAAGATCACGACGGCCGTCCTCGAGGGGCTCGGGCTCGACCCCGTGCGTCTGGCCGAGGAGGAGCGGGCACTAGTCGCGACCCAACTGGCCGACGGGTCGTCGGCCTACAAGCACGTGTCGGCCCGGGACCGCGTCGAGGCGATCCAGGAAGTGCTCGCCCCGCTGCGCTCCGCGAGTCGGCATCCCTTGCCCGACGACCTGGCGCGGAGCCTCGACGAGGCGCTGCGGCCCCTGAGCGACACCGACCCCGCCGACCGTGAGGACGAGGCGCGAGCACGCCAGGAGAAGCTCGCTGCGCTCTCGGAGGTCTACGCGGCACGGTTCACGGTCCTCAACGGCCGCGCGGGAACCGGGAAGACAACCCTCGTCCGTGCCGTGATCAACCGCCCAGAGGTCACAGCGAGCGGCGTGCTCCTGCTCGCCCCGACCGGCAAGGCCCGCGTCCAACTCGAGGCCAAGGTGGGCCACGAGGCCAGCACCCTCGCGCAGTTCCTCACCCGGACAGGCCGCTACGACGGCGAATCCGGCGAGTACTTCTCGACCGGCGAGGTTGCTAGCCGGCGCCGCTTCGGCACGGTCGTCGTCGACGAGGCGTCGATGCTCACCGAGTGGATGCTGGACGCCCTCCTGGACGCGATCCACCCACCGGACCGACTCGTTCTCGTCGGGGACCCGCGCCAGCTCCCGCCGATCGGCCCCGGGCGCCCGTTCGTGGACCTCGAGAGCGACGTGCGGCAGGCCCACGATGGGCGCTGGCCGCACGTCGCGCCGGGGTGGTGCGAGCTCACGGTGCTGCGCCGGCAGCGCGGCGGTGGGCGGACCCGCGACGACCTGCAGCTCGCGCAGTGGTTCGGCGGGGACGAGCTGCCCGAGGGAGCCGACGAGGTGTGGCACCGCTTGCGCACCGGCACGGCGATGCCGACCCTCCGCGCGGTTCCTTGGGACGAGCGCAGTGCGAACGAGGTCCTGGACGCCGTCCTCGCCGAGGAGCTCGACGTCGTCGACGACGGCGGGCGCAGCTTCGCCGCGTCATACGGGGCGACGCTCGGGCAGTACATCGACTACTCGACGGCGGCCCAGCGGTGCGAGCAGTGGCAGGTGCTGTCCCCGACCCGGGGCCGGGCGCACGGCACCGTCGGGCTCAACCGCCACCTCAAGGCCGCCCACCGCCGCGACGAGCTGGAGAAGGCCCTGCGGCGGCGCTACCGCAAGGTGCCCAAGCCGCTGGGGCGCGAGCAGATCGTTCTGGGTGACAAGGTGGTCAACCTCGTCAACCAGAAGCTCCCGGCATGGTCGTGGGCCGACCGGCAGAAGCAGACCGCGTTCATCGCGAACGGCGAAATTGGGGTGGTGACCGGCCAGGTCAGCGCACGGAAGTCGCCCTGGGCGACGCAGGTCGAGTTCCTCCAGCGCGAGGGGCTCTCGGTCACGGTCAACAGCGCGGTGTCGGACAGCGACGCGTCCCTCGAGCTCGCGTGGGCGCTGACCGTGCACAAGTCGCAGGGCAGCGAGTTCGGCCTCGTTGTGCTTATGCTCCCCGAGCACCTCGGCCGGCTGTCGCGCGAGCTGGTGTACACCGCTTTGACGCGCCAGACGCAGCGCATTGTGCTGTGCCACCAGGGCTCGCTCGATGATCTCCTCGACCTCACGCGGTCGACCGGGTCGGAGGCCGCGCGGCGGTACACCGATCTCGTCCGCTCGGCGGACCCTGTCACGGTGTCGAGCCCGGACGGGCAGCACGCCCACGTTGTCGACCGGGGTCTGGGGCACATCACGGGCAACGGAGTGCTGGTGCGCAGCAAGAACGAGGTGATCGTCGCCGGCATTCTCGACGACCTCGTGCCCGGGCAGTGGCGCTACGAGGAGCCATTCACCGGCAGCGACGGCCGCAGCGTGCTGCCCGACTTCACCATCGTCCTGCCCGACGGGCGCCTCGTGCTCTGGGAGCACCTCGGCATGCTCGACAGCCCCGCCTACGAGGAGGCGTGGCAGCGCAAGCGGGCCTGGTACGCCGAGCAGGGCGTTCACCAGGTAGGAGACGCCCCCGACGGCACGCGAGTCACCCTCCTGACGACGTCCAGCGCCGACGGCGTCGACGTGCCGGCGTGGCGAGCCGCCGCCGGAGCCGTGCTGACGTCGGTCCCGCAGAGGATGGCGCGGCGCCGGCGACGGTGAGTTCCAGCAGCTCGGGCATGATCGTTACACGGGTCACAGCCGAACGTCGCCGAGCACCTCCCCGACCAGCACCGTCATCGAGGAGTCGGCCGCACGGTAGGCGGGCAGCAGCTCGACGGGGCATCGACGACCGCGACTGCAGGACGCCGCCGACACCATGCGCCGCGACCGGCTCGGACATGCCCCTCGAACTCCGCGCTGCGGGCGTCCCAGCTGCGGCGGTTGTTGACCAGCGACGCAGCCACGTCAGCGATCAGCCGATTACGCGAGCACCTTCGGTCTCGACGCCGCGGCCTGGATCGGCGGGGCGAGTTTGCGACCTCGCTTCGCGGGCATCGACGACTTCGTGGCCGATCGCAGCCGTCATCGTCGCGGACCAGGAATTTGGTTCGAGGTCCTCGTTACCCTATGCGCGAAGGCGGCTGTGGCGATTGAGGTCGACCACCCGGTGCTGCCCTGAGCCGATGAGGGTAAGGCTGTCGTACAGCCCATCCGACGGGTCTCACGAGCGTCGGGCTCCGATGGCAAGGCAGGACCTCGCTACATGTCCGCCACGACTACGTGAGTACGAGCCCGCCGCGGCAGGTCCGTCGTCATTGAGCGGTCCGCTCCGCCAGCCGCCGGCTGAACTCCTCGTGCGCGATAGTCATCTCCCGCTCCCGGTCGACGCCGATGAACGGCAGCTCGTAGCGATCAAGCTCGGCGCGCGTGCCTCGCTTCTCGTAGTCCTTGAGTACCTCCCTTGGTACCTGAAAGCCGTTGGCATCGAACTGCATGACACGCTCGTACTTGCGAAGCACCCCAAACTGCGTTCGATAGATCGCAGAGAGCTCCTCGGCGGAGATGCCCAAGACGACCGCCGAGAGTGCATCGAGTTCGACAAGCGCGCGCCGACGGTCGGCATCCCGTCTGAGCGGCGTTGCCGCCGACCAGTTCGCTTCAATTCTCGCTATGGGACGAACTTGCGGGGAAATCGTCCATGAGTCTTGCCGCCAGTGGTCGTCGAACAGCTCCTCCCACAGTGGCCCGTACGACGAGGTTAGACAGTTGAGACGCAGAGCACGGTGAATTACTTCAGGAGCCAGGCTGGAGTCCGAGGGGTGCGGGAACTGGTACGTAACCTCGGCCTTGATGTCGTTGAACCCTGCAGCCTTGATGAGAAAATCGACGGGAAGTGATGCCCACATGCCTGCTGCGAAGGCTAATTCCCGATGAGACTTCGTGCTCACAGTGATTAGAAGGCTCACGTGAGTCGGCCCAGGTGGAATTAACGCCGCGAAGAGAGTTCTCATGTTGGCTGGGTTTGCCATGCGTCGCCAAGCTAGGCGCCAGAACTCGTTGGTCGGTCGACCCTCCCATCGTGGGTATCCCGCAATAAATTCGTTCCAATTGCCAATCCTCTGATAGCTTGTTCTGATCGAGGGCCTCTCAGGGAGTTGTTCGAGGTCCCAGTCAGTGTAGTCCTTATTGCTGCGCATTGAAGGGTTGACTTGACGAGCGAATGGATTCGCGACGGAGATGTTGGGCCCCAGCAGAATTACGTCTCGGGGGGAGTCAGGCACTGCCGGACGCGACTCGAAGAAGCCAGCCTTCCTAGCTGCTGCTTCGTCCCAACCGAGGCTAGAGCGAGGCCGGCTCGCGGAGAACCGCTTGGCGGTGGCGATCTTCTCGAGCACCTTCTGGCTTGCGGCAGTAATGGGCCGAAGCATGCGCGCCGCCGTGGCTGGCGTGCCAGGTTCATCGATTATATCTGCCCACGTTGCTAGGGTTTCTACATCGACTGTCAGTATTCGGTTGGCGTGTGGCCGTGTGTCCCAGCGATCCTCGTCGTCTTTGAGGCCAGGCTCCGGGCCTGTGCCGTCGTGCTGCAGAGACCGAGCCAAGGTCATCGGATCGAAGAGTAGCGATGCTTGGCTGAAGTGCGGCTCGAGCGCCTGCCCGTAGATATGCACGCCAAAATTCGTCGTATTATGTACTTCGAACAGTGAGAGTTCATTGCGGAAGTGCCAGTGGCGGCGAAGACGTCGGTAACACTCTTGCCTCAACGAGGAGGCGCGCAATTCTGTAAAATGCGACTCCGGATGGATAAGGCCGACTATGCCTTTCGAGCAGGCGCCCCGCCATGCTCTATCCATAAAGCAGCGGTAAAGGTCTGGTCGAAGACCGGCTAGAAGAGGGCGATCTACTGCACTACTCAGATGCTCGCTAGATCCGGCTATCGAAGTCCGCTCTGCAAGATAGCGCGAATCTCCGTCGTCAAGCAATGCCTCCCGTCGCCTCTGGAGAGCTGCCACGGAAGCCTTTTCAACAAGTTCGAACCATGGGTCGTCTTCAGCCAGAACCAGACCGTCGTCCCAATCAGGCCTAACCCAAGGCGGATTGCCTATCTGTAGGTCGAAGCCGCCGCGGCCGGTAAAGACCTGAGCAAAATCGAGTTGCCAATGGAAGAATCCTTCTTCCTCCGAGATCTGCTGAGCGGTGTACAGCCAAGGGTGGCTAATCAGCAAGACGTCGGACGGGCGCATTTGGCCAAAGGAGCGCTCGTTTGCTTCTATGTCATCAAGCTCGGACCACGTCGCTTCGTCGGAGAACAGACCGCGTCCATCCTCGACCTCTCCCTTGCTGATCGTCCCGAGTAGAGCTTCAAGGGCATCGAGCCACCTGGAGCGGGTCGGTGGCGCGACGTTGGTGTCCACCGGCCAGAACCACATCGCAGCCCAGGCATCCATGACGCGACGCAGGCGGCGGTAGGCAGAGTCCGGGTCGTCGAAGGACGCCTCAATGTCCTCACGCTGCACAGCGCCAGAGCCGACCGGGAGGTCGAGGTCGTCCGCGCCCCAGACGGCGATGTCACGTCGGACTTCGGCCTCGGCAATCGTCAGCCGCCGCTGCGCCAGCGACCACAGCACCTCGACGCGCTGCGCCAGGGCCTGAAGTCGCTTAATCTCGTCCTTCGACAACGCTGAGGTAATCGAGCGCCGCCAGTCCTTGAGCGCCACCGTCGCTCGCGGTCGGCCCTCCTTGGCCTCTTTGGTGTCCGCCACAGCGCCCCAGCCCGCGGCGGGCAGCAGGAAATGGTGAATCTCGGTCGGCTCGATCGGCGTTCCCAGCGGCCGGGCTGTCGGGACCGTCGTGAGCCAGCCCTTCTTCGCCACCTCCGACGGCGTGTAGACCTCGCGGCGGGCACCGATCAGTGAGTTGCCGCGACGCAGGTGCAAACCGAACCACGGCGCCTGCAGCCCGGGGTGCATGGCGTCGAGCCACAGCGTGATCTCGGCGAGCTCGACGGCGGTGGCATTGAGGTCGACGCCGTAGCAATTGTGCAGGGCGAGGTAGGCCTTTACCTTCTGCTTCTCGGCGGGGTACCGCTCGGGCGGGATCTCTTTGTCGAGCTCGCGCTGCCGCCGAGACAAGTACTGGTCGGCGAGCTGGTTGATCGCCTCGATGAGGAACGCCCCCGAGCCCAGCGCCGGCTCGCAGACCGCGAGCTGGAGAATCGCCGCGGCCGGAGTCTCGTCGGTGAGCAGCTCGGCGAGGGAATGGGTAACGACGCAGCGCGTGAGCACCTCCGGGGTGTAGTACGACGCACTGCGCTGGCGGTCGCGTCCGGAGAGCCGGAAGACGAAGTCGCCGGGACGGTAGGTGACACGCGATCGGTCGCCGTTCTCCG
Organism: Actinomycetospora chlora; assembly: GCF_039542135.1. Taxonomy (NCBI): domain Bacteria; kingdom Bacillati; phylum Actinomycetota; class Actinomycetes; order Pseudonocardiales; family Pseudonocardiaceae; genus Actinomycetospora; species Actinomycetospora chlora. Next base: position 66,466 of record NZ_BAABHO010000012.1, on the reverse strand, counting down.
GGTCGTCCTGGGTGACGAACCACCGGTCCTCGAAGCCCTCGGTCGCCGAGATCGGCACGACCCAGCTGCCCTTGGCGCGGTCGCCGTCCTTGGCCACCTCGACCATGTGGTCGCGGGCGATCGACCCGCTGTAGGACATGAGCCCCTCGTACACCGCGCCGAGCTGGTTGATCCCGAGCTGGGCGTAGGAGACGAACCCGGCGTCGCGGCCCTTCTTCTCCTTCGACAACAGCAGCCGACGCAGCACCTGCCGCAGGCACGCGTTGCCGAGCCCAACCTCGTCGATCAGCAACGTCGCCGACCGGTCGAACAGGTCGGCACGCAGCGCCTCGAAGCGCAGCTCGCCGCCGTCGTCCTGCCGCGGGGCGTCGTCGGAGGACGGCGGGTAGCCCTCGTTGACCCGCCGAAACAGCACGTCGAGCGACTGGTGGAAGTGCGTCCCTTCTCGGGCCCGCGCGCTGGTCAGCTCCGTGAGAACCAGTTCGCGCAGGCGGTCGAGCCCGTAGCCCTCGGCGTACTCCGGCGCCCCGACCGGCAGCACCCCGAGCTCGGGGCGCGCCTCGGCGTAGAGCAGGAACAGGACGCGATAGAGGAAGCGCAGGCTCTGTCGCGTGAGGTCGCCGGCGAGATTCGGGGCGTCGTCGGGGAGTCCGCGGTCGCGGCGCCGGCGCAGCACCTCCGACGCGATCAGCTCGATCGAGTCCCGCACCCCCTCGCGCAGGTCCTTCGACACGCCGACGGCGTGCTTCACCGAATCCTCGAGCAACCCCAGCAGCGGCGCGGTGCCGTCGTCGGCGGGCAGAAGGCTCTCGGCAGAGACGAGCGCGGCGATCGTCTCCAGCTCGCCGGCCGCCTTGGTGTCGCGCCGCTCGAGCGCGGTCGCGAGGTCGACGGCCAGCCAGCGGCCCTCGGGCCACGTGCCGCGCTCGGCCAGCAGCAGCCAGGCCCCGGCCGTGACGACCACCAACGCAGGCGGGTCCTCGACGCGGAACACTCCCGAGACGACGGCGGCGGTGGCCGATTCCGCGACCCCGTCGACGGTCGCCGGGCTTAGCAGGTGGCCGACGCCGTCGGCGTCGAGGACGTCCTCCACGGTCGCCGCGTCCCGCGCCTGCAGCACCAGCAGGTGCGTCCCGCTCGGCGTCGACCCGACGACGGCGGGGACGGTCATCTCACCGCCCGCCCGCTCGCTCGTCCAGGTCGTCTCTTCGCCGTCGATCAGCAGGGCGCTGCGGATGGCCGCGTGGAGCTCGCGGAGCCGCTCGACGTCGCCCGACTCGCGCAGCCGCACCAGCTCATGCCCGAACGACCCCGCGAGGGCGGTGAGCGCGCTGCGAGGCGTGACCTTCTGGTGCTCCTCGCGCTCCTTCCACACCGCGCGCTGCTTGGTCACCGTCGCCGAAAACTGCTCGGCGAGCCAGTGCTCCGAGACGAAGTCGTTGCCGACGACGATCGTGTCGAAGCGGGTCATGAGGTCTGTCCTCCCGGGACGAGCAGCAGCAGGACGCGGACCATCGGTTCGGAACGGGCGGACAGGGACGCGACGAGGCGCTGGGCCTGCGTGCCGTGCTCCTCGATGCGCCGGCGGGCGGCCTTCGCGGCGTTCGGCGCGAGCGTGGCGGCGCGCTCTTCGGAGCGGCGGCGCCAGTCGCGCACTTCGCGGGCGGCCTGGCGCAGCGGCTCGCTGACCACCGCCGCCCGCTGCTCCTTGAGCATGGCCATGTGTCGGCGCATCTGCTCGACCGAGGCGGGCACGAGGTCGCGGTGGGCGGCGAGGTCGATCGGCGCGCCGGTGTTCACGGCGTCGGCGCGGAAGCCTGCCGCGCGCAGGACGTCGTCGGCGTCGGGCACCACGACCGGGGTGCCGCCGCCGGGTAGGAACTGCATGCCAACGCAGGCGCGCAACACGACTTGCCCGCGCTGGTTGGTCAGCGTGCCGAGCACGATCGCCGTCGGCCGGTCGACGGCCGCCGTCGCGACGGGCACCTGGTTGCGGCCCAGGCGGGTGAGTGCACGATCGGCGGCCCAGTCGAGCACCGGGTGCAACGGCGAGAGGTAGTGGGCCAGGGGCCACTGGGTTTGCTTGGCGCCTGCGGCGGTGTCGTCGACGGCCCGGCGCAGGTGATCCTCGCCGTGCTCGGCGGTGACGGCGAGCAGCAGCTTCTCCTTGACCTTGCGCTGGGCCAGGTAGGAGTCGGGGAGCACGCGCAGCCGCGCCATGAGGTCCGAGGGCGGGGTGAGCTCGACGAGCCCCTCGTCGGGGTGCTCGGCCCAGCCGACGCCGCCGGCCCGCGGGCTCGCCGTCGGCTGGTCGAACGCCTCGGCGAGCGCCTCGCGCAGGAAGTCGACCTCGCGGTCGAACAGGCTGGCGCGGTCGACAACGGGCGGTGTTGGCGCCGGCGGGTCGCCGAGCCCGGCGAAAAGCTCGTCGAAGGCGGCGTCGTCGTCGAAGTCGACGCTCGCGGGTGGCGTCGGGTCCGGAATGGCTATGTCGATCGACGTGCCGTTCTCCAGCACGCGGCGGACCTCGTCCTCCTCGCGCCCAGCGTCGTGCAGGTGCAGCAGCGAGGCGGCGTCGCCCAGCGCGAGGTGCGCCTTGTGCTCCTTGTCGAGCAGGCGGGTGATGACGCGGACGTCGCCGCTGAAGCGCTCGTTCGAGGTGGTCAGGGCGAGGGCGGCGATTCGCGGCGGGTGCTGCTGGCCGTAGCGGTCGATGCGTCCGTTGCGCTGCTCGATGCGGATGAGACTCCACGGGATGTCGACGTGGACGAGGTCGTGGCAGCGCTTGTGCAGGTTGACGCCCTCGCTGGCGACGTCGCCGGTGATCAGGACGCGCAGCGGGGAGGCGGCGAGTCGAAACGCCTCGACGACGCGCATCTGCTCATCGTCGGGGAGCCCGCCGTGCAGGACGGCGAACGCGCTCTCGGGCACCCCGAGCAGTCGGGGGAGCTCGCGGCGCAGCCAGTGCAAGGTGACGACCCGCTCGCTGAACAGCACGACGCGGTTGTCGCGGCCCTTGCCGACCCCGATCCGCTCCAGGTGGGCGACGAGGGCATCGAGCTTCGCCGAGCCCGTCACCTCGTCGGCGAGCGCAGCCAGGCGGGCCAGGGCCTGCCCTTCTAGCGTGTGCGTCTCGCCCTTCTGAGCGAGCGTCTTCTGGCGGTTCTCCACCGTCTCGGCGAACGCCGCGGGGGAGGAGAGGAACGCCTTGGCGAGCGTCCAAGGGAAGAGCTGACGCCCACCGCCGGTGATCGGCGAGCCGCCGGATCCCGGGTGCAGCCACGTCGTCGACAGCTCGGTAGCGACGGCGTCCTCGCCCGGGGTGGCCTTGACCGAAAGCACCTCGGGCTCGGGGCGCTCGGCCCACATGTGCCCGACCTCGCGAGCCACATCGGGGGAGTGGCGGTGGCGGCGGACGAAGAGGTGGCGGATGTCGCGGACGTCGTAGTCGGCGGGGTCGACGATCGCGGTGGGGTCGAGCAGGTTGATCAGGCCGGCAAACGACTCGGCGCGGCCGTTGTGCGGGGTCGCCGAGGCGAGGATCAGCGCGTCGGTCTGCCGGGCGAGGACCTGGGCGAGCTCACTGCGCTGCGCGGCGGCGTTGGTGACGTTGTGGGACTCGTCGATCACCACGGCGTCCCAGTGATGGCGCTCGAGGTGGGCCCGGTAACGCGCGGACTTCAGGGTATCGATGGAGACGATCACGCGGGGGAAGTACGTGAACGGGTTGCGGCTGGCCGGCAGCTGCTGCCGCACCTTCTGGATGCCCTCGGAATCGAGGCGCACCAGCGGGAGCGCGAACCGCGTCCACAGCTCGTACTGCATCTGCTCGAGGACGTGCCGTGGCGTCACAACCAGCACCCGCTCGGCGCGGCCGCGGCGGGCGAGCTCGGCGAGGATCATGCCGATCTCGAGAGTCTTTCCAAGCCCGACGGCATCGGCGATGAGCAGACGCGGGCGCAGGCGCTGAGCGTCGAGAGCGGTCGCCACGGCCTGCCGCTGGTAGTCCAACGGGTCGAGCAGCATGTCGTGACTGATGGTCAGGCCCGGCTCGTGCAGGGGCACCGGTGTCTTGCGGAGCACCGCCTCGACCCACAGCCGGCTGCGCCGAAACCGCGGTGAGTCGTCCTGGACGAGCTCGGCCGCGGCCGGATCCAGGGGCTCGATCTCGTCAAGGCCGGTGAAGAAGGTGGCTGTCGTGCCCCGGACCAGCTCGGAGCTGCCGGTGCACCGGAGGCGCCATCCTTCGCCCGCGCGCTCGCACGAGGAGACGATCCACTCCTCGTCCCGGACCACCACGGCACCGCCCGCGGCGAACCCCGTCTCAGCCGTCAACCGCCACCCCCTGCTGATCACGCTGGAGGGTCGAGGCTAGCTGCCTCTCATCGAACCCGACTCCTCGGTGCCCGAGCTCGACGACCTCTTCCGAGGGACGCTCCTTGCCGTTGCGTCCGCAGCAACGGACCTTGGAGTCGTCGACGATCTCAGGGGGACGCGGTGGACGACGACGAACTGCAGCGATGGATCGACGAGTGGAGCGCCCAGTACCCGTCGGCCTACGACGATTCCCTCGCCGCGCTCGAGGGCATCGAAAGCTTGGGCCACGACGATGCCGAGGCCTTGTACCGCTGGAAGTTCCGAGGCCTCTGGTCGAAGCGGAAGATCAAGCAGATGCGTGCGTTTCCTGAGCCAGAAATTCGGGAGCTGACGAGACGTGCGTTCCTGTGCGAGGACGAACTGGGTGCGCTGTTGATCCTCAACCTGGTGCCCGGGTTGTCGGCGGCGGGCAGCAGCGCGGTCCTCGCCGCTCAGCAGCCCGAGCGCTACACCGTGATGGATGTCCGAGCGCTCGCGAGCCTCATTGCCCTCGATCGCTGGAGCAGAGAGGCCCAGGGCGCCCGAGCCTCGGCGTACACATGGCTCGAGTACCTGGCCACCTGCCGCAAGATCTCGGCCGAGACCGGCTGCTCGCTCCGGACCGTTGATCGAGCGCTCTGGAAGGCCAACGGCGCCGTAGAGCGGCGGTAGACTTGCTTGACGGCATACCTCAACTCTCTGTCGGCCTCGGATTCACGTCGGGACGTCCGCCCATGACGCTTCGAGGTAGCGGCGCGAGAAGGTTTCCGCCCACGCCGCGATACTTGGCTCCTTCAAGGCTGCCGCGACGATATCCTCAAGGCTGACGAGGGCAAGCCGACGATGTGGCTCCACGAGAAGCTTCGCCATCTGCTCGGCCCCTCCACGTGCGTGCGGGTTAGTTCGAGGAGCGACGACCGCAACCGCGGCGGGGACGCCGGCATCCACCTCGCTTTCCTGCGCAAGCATCAGGTTCCGCCACAACTGGTTCGTCGACGCCTTGACCGCTTGGTCGGCGGCTCCTTGAGTGAACCATGACCCGGGCCGGGTCGAAGTTGCTCGGTAGCTGTCCTTGTCGTAGCGCCCTTGGCTGAACGGCTCGATGTACTTCGTCTCAACCCCGACAAGAAGCCGAGTCCCGTGGCTGTGAACGATCAGCATTGCGTCGAAGGAGGTGCGGTCCTTCTTGCCTCCACCGATCCGTCGCGCTGCCGCGTCTGGCGCTCGCTCGAACTCGATGCTCTCGACGAACTCGACGGACCAAGGCAGTGCGGCGCTGAGGACTCGTGCTGCGGCATCACGGAACGCGTCGAGGTGACCAAAGAGGGAGAAACACAACGGGGTCGAGCTGAGCATGTTGACCCTCAGCCGATCGGCCGCCTTGAGGTTCGGGTAACGGCGCCTCGCTCGGGCGACCGCCTCCTCGCTGAGCAGCTGGTAGGTCAGGTCCGTACCGTCGGGCAGACGGGACCCCAAGGGACGCGTCCGCTTGGTCCTGCTGTCGATGTACTCGCCTGGTGGCAGGCGGAGCTCGTCCTCCCTCCACCGGGACTGCAGCCGCCGGTAGACAGCAGATATGGGATCGTCGCCCTCGTAGGCCAGTCGGGCGTCCCACCAGGGAAGCATCGGGGGTTGAGGCACGGGACATGCTGGCACGTCTTCCGACGCAGTTCGTAGCCGGTCTTGTGGCCGACCTGACACGACCAGCCGTAGTGACGGATGGTCCGCTTGACCATCTCAGCTGTGCGGTCGAATCAACGCGACACCGACGCCGGAGGTACTTAGCTGGCCTCACTTCGTGACGTGATGCTGTAGTGAGACGAGCCAGACGGGTGGAAGCACGCACCTATCGCACGGAGGCAAGTTGACCGAAGCGTATTTAGGTCGAGCGGTTGAGGTGCACGTTCTCGATGCTGACCAGCCATATCGAATCTACCCCGAAGCAATCGACGATGAGGCCGAGGTTTCGCTTGATCGGGCCCTCACCGAGCCCGAGCAAGTTTACTGGGAGCTGCGTCGAGGGGATACGTCACCTCGACCGAGATTGGTGGTCGCTTATAGCGGCTGGCCCGAGCTAGTGGTTTTCGTGGGCGGCGCGATCGTCAGCGGAGTCACTGGCAACGCGGCCTACGATGCCTTGAAGGAGGCTCTGCGATGGCTTCAAAGTAAGACTGCGGGCTCGACGAAGAAGCAAAGGCTATCACAAGAAGACGCAGTTAGCTTGGCTCGCGCACTCGTCAAAGCTTGGGATGAACCGAAGAGGGTGCGAACGGGAACTGTTTATCAGGACAGCAATGAAGCATGGAATGTTGACATCAAGAAGGCTGGCATAGTCTACACAGTGACAATCCCGCCTGGTCCGCTTGACAAGGGGAGAGTTTCTGTACGGCGGCGCGACGGACGGTCGCTTCTGAGACGCAGCGCTAGCAGTTTGATCAGTCCGCTGAGGCGGACGTGGTGGCGATTGCGGTACCGCTAATCCGGGAGCTCAGGCCGCGTGAGTTAGAACCAGGAAAGTGATGTGTTAATAGGCGAAGGTACCCCGAGAAGCTCGCCTGGGGAACTCAAGGCCACAAGAGAGTTGCGGCGAGCGCACAGGAACCTGCGAAGGCCCTGGGGCTTGCCCGAGCATCTGGAGCGACTCCGCGTACACGCCACGTCGCGAAGCTTGTCCGATGGATGAAGCTCCGTTGCGGGTCAGAGGCACGCAGTCACGCTGCAAGCATGGCATCCAACAGCACCGCCGCCCCGGCATGAAGTTCACCGCGGCTGACGTACGTGTTCTTGAGGAACTGGGCCTGGCCCATGAGGTCGGCCTTCATGCGGTCGGTGAAGGTGAGTTCGTCGTCGAGGATGGTGGCGTAGGTGCGGCGCCAGGTGTGTGGAGTCATCCATTCGAGTCCTACCTCCTCACGCACGGAGCGCAGAGTGCGACGCACGTTCGACGGCCACCGGTAGGTGATACGGCCGTCTCGACCGGCCGCTGGGAATAGCGGCCACCCGTCCTCGCCTGGCTGGGCGAGACGTTCGCGGAGGAGGTCGGCGGCGAACTGAGGAAGCGGGATGACGCGGAGAGCAGCCTCGCTCTTGCCGTCGTGGCGCACGAGGCCCTTGCCTTTCACCCACGTCACGTTGCCGGCGATGGTGACCACCGGGACGCGCAGCGGGCCGTCCTGTCCGCGAACCGGCACGCCGTCGAGGTTCACATCGAGCCGGCGGACCGCCAGCGCCTCGCCGATGCGGAGGCCTGTGCCGAGGGAGAAGCGAACGAGGTCCGGCAGCTCAGCCGCCCGAGCAACCCGCTGCAGACGCCGGACTCCATCGTCGTTGGAGTCCCGGTCGAACCAGTCGAGCAGGGCCTGGCGCTCGTCCACCGTGAGCCCCCTAGGCTTCTTCTTGGCCTGGCCTCTCGGCTGCTCGATGCGGTCGAGCTCGCGGACCGGGTTTGCCGGCAGGGCCTCGTGGAGCACGGCGATCTGAAGGACGCCGCTGACGATCGAGCGCAGTGTGCGGCGGGTGGAAGCCGCGTAGCGGGGCTCGAGGACCTCGAGGAAGGCATCGAGGCGCGCCACGGTGCACTCGCGCAGCTGGAGTGCGCCGAGGGCGGGGAGGATCGTGCGGTCGAGGTGATAGGCGTAGAGCGCGTGGGTCGAGTCCTCCCGCTTGCGGTCCACCTTGGCGAGGTACAGCTCTGCCGTCTCGCGGAAGCGGGAGGCCGGCGTGAGTACGGCACCGTACCCGGTCTTGCCTCTCTGCCGCTGCTGGATGAGCTCGTGCAGCGCACCCTTCGCGGCAGTCTTCGATGGACCGTGCTTGCGGAGCCGGCGGGTAACGCCGTCGTGGTCCCGGAAGCGGCACCGAGCAACCCAGGAGCCGGGCTCCTCCTCGGCGACGGAGATGGTTCCGGGAGTGCCGAGCGGGAGAGGTGGACGGGCCATGCTGAGCGCCTCCGGAGGAGTTTCCGGCCCGTAAACGGACCGTCGATCTCCGGGAGGGAAGCACTGCAGACCCGACACCTGCAACGATGGGTGCGCCGTCAGGGACTCGAACCCCGAACCCAGTGATTAAGAGTCACTTGCTCTGCCCATTGAGCTAACGGCGCGTGATCGGAACCCTAGCAAAGCTTCGGGACCGATCCGACAGCGGGTGGCCCCGCTGCCGTCCGGGTGAGTGACGGGACTTGAACCCGCGACACCTGGGATCACAACCCAGTGCTCTGCCAACTGAGCTACACCCACCATGGCGCTCCCCGGGCGTCCCCGGTGAGTCGTCGGCCAGCGTACAAGCCGCGTGTGGACGCCCCGCCACCGGGATCACCCGCGCCGGGGGAGGCGGCAGCACGGACGGCAGAGCAGCGTCGGGAGAGCAACGGCTGCCCCCGGAGGACCGCATGACCGACACCCCGCCCCGGAACGCCGCACGCCCACCGGCGAGCAAGGCCTGGTACCAGGGACGCTGGGTCCTGCCGGCCGTCCTGGCCGTGCTCGTGATCGTCTTCATCCTCGAGAACCGCGACCCGGTGACGATCCGGCTGCTCATCCCGGTCGTGATCATGCCTCAGTGGGCCGCACTGACGATCACGCTGGCGCTGGGGCTGCTGATCGGCGCGCTGCTGGTGCGGAGGCGCCGAGCGAGGTGAGCGGCGTCAGGCGCCGGGCGGCGGGGCCTGACCGCCCGCGGGTCCGGGCTCGGCGGACTGCGCCCCGACGACGCCGGCGCGGTCGTCGGCCACCACCGACGCCGCCGCGGCCTGGGCCTCGTCGGTCGACGGCCCGGGCATCGGCACGAACGCGGTGCGCCGGTAGTACTCGAGCTCGCGGATCGACTCGCGCACGTCGGCGAGCGCGCGGTGGGCGAGCCCCTTCTCGGGCTGCGCGTAGTAGATCCGCGGGTACCAGCGCCGGCACAGCTCCTTGATCGAGCTGACGTCGACCATGCGGTAGTGCAGGTAGCCGTCGAGCTCGGGCATGTCGCGGGCGAGGAAGCCGCGGTCGGTGGCGATCGAGTTGCCGCACAGCGGCGCCGAGCGCCCCTCGGGCACGTGCTCGCGGATGTAGTCGAGGACCAGCTTCTCGGCCTCGGCCATCGTCACCGTCGACTGGCGCACCTCGTCGGTGAGCCCCGACTTCGCGTGCATGTCCCGCACCACGTCGGGCATGGCGTCGAGCGCGTCGTCCGGCGCGTGGATCACGACGTCGACGCCCTCGCCGAACGGTACGAGGTCCGCGTCGGTCACCAGGGCCGCGATCTCGATCAACGCGTCGTTCTTCAGATCGAGTCCGGTCATCTCGCAGTCGATCCACACCAGACGGGCACTCACGGGAGGAGACCCTAACGGCGCACGAAGGAACGAGCGCCCCGAGCGCCGATCACGAACGGCGTCAGCAGGCCCGGGGTGACGTCGTCGACCAGCTCCAGCGCCCGGTCCGCGCCCACGTCGAGCACCTCGTAGCGCCCCCGCCCGGCCGCGGTGACGGCGTGCAGCGTCACCAGCCCGGCCCGGCGCTGAGTGAGGCTCTGGGTGAGACGCCAGCCGATCACCCCGCCGCGGCGCAGGACCACCGTGCGGCGCACCCAGCCGCCGGCGCGGGTGACCAGGTGCTCGCCGGTCAGCGCGTGCCCCAGCGCGCGGACGCGGTCGAGCGCGAGCAGCAGCGCCCCGACCAGCACGAGCGGGACGGTGACCACGTCGGCCGGCGTCTGCGGCGTCGCGAGCAGGACGGCGGCGACCACGAGCGCCGGCCCGACCCCGCGTGTCAGCCGCCGCACGACGGCCGCCCGCGGGTGGCGGGCGAGGGGGACCCGCGTCGCCTCCGCCGGGTCGACCCCGAGCACGCCCGCGGCCACGCGATGGGCGACGCGCCGCGGCATCGCCGGCCCGACGGCGCCGACGTGCTCGGCCTGGTGGTCGGCCCGCAGGCCGGTGGTCAGCGCCAGCGGGCGGGCGCCGCCCCCGAGGCGCACCAGCAGCGGCTCGTCGAGCTCGACGCCGCGCAGGCGCCGGCCCTCGAGCGAGAGCGTGCGGCGGGTCAGCAGACCGCGGCGCAGCTCGAGCCCGCCGTCGTCGGCGCGGGTGAGCCGGTAGCCCCACCAGTTCTCGACGAACACCACCGCGGCCCCGACGACCGCGGTGAGCACGAGCGCGACGGCGCCGAGCCAGATCGGCGCGCGGCCGGCGGTCTGCTCGAGGACGACCGCGCCGGGGCGGATCGAGAACTCGTCGGCCAGCCGGATCAGCCCGACCCACACGGCGCCGACCACGGCGAGCGCCGAGAACGTCAGCGGCGCGAAGCGCACCCACCCCCACCGAAGCCGGGCGAGCTCGGGGACGGGCGCGGCGGCGTCGACGGGCGCCACGCCGAGCAGCAGCGCGCGCAGGCGCTCGGCCTCGCCGCGGCGCACGGCGTCGAGGGTGAGCTCGGCGTCCTCGCCGCCCTCGCGCCGCCCGGTCCCGACGCGGACGACGGCGAGACCGAAGAGGCGGTGGGCCGGGTTGGCGGTGAGGTCGGCGGTGCGGATGCGGTCGCGGTGCACGCTGCGGTGGTGGCGGCGCAGCAGGCCGGTGCGCAGCTCGACGCGGTCGTCGCCGATCCGGTAGGTGGTGGTGAACCACCGCGAGACCCCGAGCACGAGCACGGCCACCGCGAGCAGCAGGCCGCCGCCGAGGCGCCAGCGATCGTCGGTCGACCCGCCGGTGATCGCGATCACCACCAGCACCGGGACGAGCTTGACCAGGTCGACCGCGGGGTGGACGACGAGCATGCGGCGGTCGAGGCGCAACCAGGAGGCGTCGCTCACGTCGCGTCCCCGACGCTCTCGGTGGCGCGGGTCAGACGCTCGGCGAGCCCGAGGGCGTCGTCGAGGTCGAGACCGTCGATCGTCAGCGCCCCGCTCGACGACGCCGTCGTCACCGTCACCGACGCCAGCCCGAGCGCGCGCTGCAGCGGCCCCCGGTCGGTGTCGACGGTCTGCACGCGCGTGATCGGCGCGATCCGCCACTCCAGGCGCACCCAGCCCGCGAGCGTGTGCACCGCGTCGTCGGTGACCTCCCAGCGGTGCAGCGCGTAGCGCACGCGCGGCACCACCAGCAGGTGCGCCACGCCGACGACCAGCGTGACGGCGCCGGTCACCAGCAGGAGCCGGGCCCAGGAGGGCAGGACGACGGCGACGGCGACCTGCGGGACCAGCACCGCGAGCGTGGTGAGCCCCGAGCGCAGCGCCCACCACCGCCGCGCCCGCGGGCTGACGTGGTGCGCCGGCGCACGCAGCTGCGGCCCCGGCGTCGTCACGTGTCCATCTTGGGGGTCAGGACTGCGCGGCCCCGAGCTCCTTCTTCAGCACCTTGCCCGTGTTGTTGCGGGGCAGCTCGTCGAGGAACTCGACGTCGCGGGGCGAGGCGAAGCGCGCCAGGTGGTTCTTCACGTGGTCGCGGACCTGGTCGGCGTCGACCTTCGCGCCCGACTCGAGCACCAGGTAGGCGGCCAGGCGCTGCCCGTACTCGTCGTCGTCGACCCCGATGACCGCGGCCTCCTTGACCCCGCTCATCTCGGCGAGGAGGTTCTCCACCTCGCCGGCGTGGATGTTCTCCCCACCCGAGACGATCATGTCGTCGGCGCGGCCGGAGATGAACAGCAGGCCGTTGCGATCGAAGTGCCCGAGGTCGCCGGTGCCGAGCATCCCGTCGACGAGCTCGGTCTCGCCCCGCCCGCCCGTGTAGCCGGTGAAGAGCATGTCGTTGCCGACGAAGATGCGGCCGGTCTCCTCGGCGGGCAGCTCGCGGTCGTCGTCACCCAGGATCTTGAGCGTCGTGCCCGTCGGCGGGCGGCCGGCCGTTCCCGGCTCGGAGCGCAGCTCCTCGGGCCTCGCGATCGACGCCCACGACACCTCGGTGGAGCCGTAGAGCATGTAGAGCTTGTCGCCGAACGTCTCGAGGAACTCGGTGACCTTGTCCGGCGGCATCGCCGAGCCGGTGGCCGTGACCGTCTGCAGCGAGGAGACGTCGTAGCGGGAGATGACGTCCTCGCCGAGCTCGAGGATGCGCTGCAGCATCACCGGCACCGCGAACATCGACGTGCACCGGTGGTGCGCGATCGCGGCGAGCGCGTCCTCGGGGTCGAACTTGCGGCGCAGGACCAGCGTCGAGCCCATCAGCGAGCCGATCTGGAACGCCGCGAAGCCCCACGTGTGGAACAGCGGCGCCGAGACCAGCGCCGGCTCGCGGGCGGTCAGCGGGATGCGGGAGAGGATCGCGTTGACCGGCCCGATCCCGCCGATCGAGGGTCGCTCGGCGCCCTTCGGGGTGCCCGTGGTGCCCGAGGTCAGCACGATCGTCTTGCCGATCGGCGGCTTGGTCGGCAGGTCCTGCGAGCCGTCCGCGCCGATGAGGCCCTCGAGCGTGTCGTCGCCCCAGCAGCCGCTGCCCTCGGTCCACGCCCAGATCCGCCGGACGCTCTCGGGGACCTCGTCGAGGCGGTCGCCGAGGTCGGCGTCGACGACGACCGTCGCGATCTCCTGCTCCTCGGCCACGGCCTTCATCTGCGAGGGCGACAGGCCGGTGTTGAGCAGGACGACGTCGGCGCCGACCTTGCTCGTCGCGAGGATCGTCTCGATCGGGCCGCGGTGGTTGCGGCACAGCACGGCGACGCGGCTGCCCGGGCCGATGTTGCGGTCGGCCAGCGCGCGGGCCAGGCGGTCGGTGCGCTCGTGGATCTCGCGGAACGTCAGCGTGCCGCGGTCGTCCACGATCGCGACGCGGTCCGGGTGGCGCCAGCGGTTGACGACGTACGCCGTGGTCGGGGTGAACCCGTACCGGTAGAGCGCGGTCGGGAAGAGCGCGGCGCGGTAGGGCGCCACCGGGGCGATGACGCCCGCTCCGGTCAGCAGCCGCAGCCCGGTGGCGAGCTCGGTGGGGGTGCCGAACGGGGTCTTCACCAGTGCACTCCAGGGAGAAGTCGGGCCATGGCCTGGGCACCGCGGGAGAGCGGGCCCGTGTCGAGGGTCCGTGCGTCGTCAGGGCTCGGAGAGTCACTACCCTCACGCGCCGCCGCCGATTCCGGGAACACCCGGTAGGCGATGTGCATGACGGCGTCCTTGACGCGCGGGGTCAGCGCGGCGGTCACCGCGCCGAACGTGCCCAGCGCCGTCCCGACGTGCTTGGGGCGGTCGACGAGCGCGTGCATCACCTTGTCCGCCGCCTCGTCGGGGGAGTCGGTGGGGAAGGCGTCGTAGATGCGGGTCGGCGCGATCATCGGCGTGCGCACCAGCGGCATGTGCACGGTGGTGAACGTGACGCCGTCGCCGAGCACCTCGGTGGCGACGATCGAGGCCCACGCGTCGAGCGCGGCCTTGCTCGCCACGTACGCGGAGAACCGTGGCGGGCCGGTCTGCACACCGATCGAGGAGATGTCGACGATGTGCCCGAAGCGGCGCTCGAGCATGTGCGGCAGCAGCGCCATGGTCAGGCGGACGGCGCCGAAGTAGTTGATCGCCATCGTGCGCTCGAAGTCGTGGAAGCGGTCCAGCTCGAGGCGCACCCCGCGGCGGATCGAGCGCCCGGCGTTGTTGACCAGCATGTCGATGCCGGTGTCGGGCCCGGCGTGATCGTTGATCATCGCCTTGACCAGCGCGTCCACCGATTCGGCGTCGGTGATGTCGCACGAGTAGACCCAGGCCTGGCCGCCGTCGCGCTCGATCTCGGCCTTGACCTCCTCGAGCTCCTCGGTGCGCCGCGCGACCAGCAGCGGCACGCCGCCGGCACGGGCCACCTTGAGGGCGGTCTCGCGGCCGATGCCCGACGAGGCACCCGTGATCACGACCCGGCGGCCCTGCAGCGGGCCGCCGGGCCGTGGACGCCGGTGACGGTTGGGGTCGAGGTGCTCGCGCCAGTACTCGACGAGGACCGGCGCGTAGTCGCCGAACTCGGGGCTCGCGATGCCGGTGCCGGCCAGCGCCTCGGTGGTGCGCTCGGAGGTGAAGCGCGTCGGGAAGGTCAGGTGGGGCAGGACCTCCGGCGGGATGTCCAGCTCGGCGAGCACGATGTCGCGGGCCGCGGCGACCGCGGCCACGCGCTGCGCGGCGGTGGCCGCCCGGTGCAGCAGCCCGCCGACGCCGGTGGGGATCGTCGCCTGCACCAGCGGGCCGCCCAGCGGCTTCGCCAGCGCGTTGTAGATCTCGGAGACCGGCTGCGGGCGCGGGTGCACGAGGTGGAACGCGCGGCCGTCGAGGCCCGGCTCGTGCACGAGGTGGACCATCGCGTCGGCGACGAAGTCGACCGGGACGACGTTGGTGGCGCCCAGCTCGGGGATCGCGACGCGCAGCGCGCTCGGGAGCCGGGCGAGCAGCGAGATCGCGGTCAGCAGGTAGTAGGGCCCGTCGACCTTGTCCATCTGGCCGGTCTGCGAATCGCCGACGACGACCGCGGGCCGGTACACGCGCCAGGGGACTCCTCCCTCCTCGCGGACGATGCGTTCCGCTTGGTACTTGGTCTCGTGGTACGGGTTGCCGAACGTCTGCCCGACGTCGAGGTCGTCCTCGGTGAACGTGCCCTCGTACTCGCCGGCGACGGCCACGGACGAGACGTGGTGCAGGCAGCCGGCGCCGATCTTGGCCGCCAGCTCGACGACCCCGCGGGTGCCGTCGACGTTGGCGGCGCGGTTGGCGTCGTCGTCGGCGGTGATGTCGTAGATCGCGCCGAGGTGCAGGACGTGGTCGACCCGCCCGGCGAGCCCGTCGATCTCGGCGTCGTGCAGGCCGAGGCGGGGACGGGTGAGGTCGCCGACGACGGGCACGATCTTCTCGTGGCCGTCGACGTCGGCGAAGCGGCGCAGGAGCCGATCGCGCGAGCCCTGTCGGACCAGCGCGTACACCGCCTCGCAGTCGTCGCGAGCGAGCAGACGGGCGAGGACCATCCGCCCGAGGAACCCGGTACCGCCCGTCACCAGATACCGCATGGCGGAGGATCGTGGCACAGGCCACGGGCGACCGCCACGTGTGGTTACCGGCGGGTCACCGTGCGGCTCACCGTTCCGGGTCGGCCATCTGCTCGACGTCCTCGACGACGTGGTCACCGGCCGCCTCGACCTGGTCGGTGGTCTTCTCGTCGCGGTCCTTCGCCGGGTCGAGGCCCTCGACGAGAGCCTGGTCCTCGTCGTACTCCGCGACGTAGCGCTGCTCGATGTTCGCGGCCTCGTGGCGCTGCTCGCTCATGCACCGCGACGGTAGGGGGTAGGAAGACGGCGTGCCGGACGACGTGTGGGACCTCCCGCCCGAGCAGCAGCGCGCGCTGCGCCGGGCCGAGGACGCGGGGTTCCGGGCGCCGATGCTCGCGACGCTGTCGAAGGACCATCCGCCCGGGGCGGGGTGGGTGTTCGAGCGCAAGCTCGACGGCGTCCGCGTCATCGCCACCCGGGAGCGGGGTCAGCAGCCGCGGCTGTGGTCGCGCAACCAGAAGTCGATGGACGCGAGCTATCCCGAGATCGTCGAGGCCCTCGACGCCGCGGGGCCGTCGCGGTTCGTGCTGGACGGCGAGATCACCGCGGTCGACGGCACGTTCTCGAGCCTGCAGGCGCGCATGCACCTGACCAACCCCGACCGCGCCCGGGCCACCGGCGTCGAGGTCGAGGCGCACCTGTTCGACCTGCTGGTGCTCGACGACGTCGACGTCACCCGGCTCCCGCAGTCGACGCGGCACCGGATCCTCGACGCGGTGGTGTCGTTCGGGGCGCCGCTGCACCGCAGCCCGGCGCTGGAGGGCGACCCGAACGACCTGCTGGAGGAGGCCTGTGCCGACGGCTGGGAGGGCCTGATCGCCAAGCGCAGCGACGCCACCTACGGCGTCGGGGCCCGCAGCCGCGACTGGCTCAAGCTCAAGTGCGTCCGCGACCAGGAGTTCGTCATCGGCGGCTGGACCGACCCGTCGGGCTCGCGGCGGGGGCTCGGGGCGCTGCTGGTGGGCTACTGGGCCTCGGGGCAGCTGCGGTACGCGGGCAAGGTCGGCACCGGGTACGACGCGGCGACGCTGACGATGCTGCGCGACAAGCTGGACGCGCTGGCGGCGGACCGGACGCCCTTCGTGGACTCGGTGCGGGAGCCCGGCCAGCACTGGGTGCACCCGGAGCTGGTGTGCGAGGTCGGGTTCAGCGAGTGGACCGGCGACGGGCGCCTGCGCCACCCGCGCTACCAGGGGCTGCGCGAGGACAAGGACCCCGCGGACGTCGTGCGGGAGCAGTGACGCTCGAGGAGTACCTGACGCGGTGGTCGGCGGCGCACGGCGGCATCCGCCCCACCGGCCTCGTCCTGGGCTGGCTGCGGATCGTCCACGTGCTGGTGCGGCCGCTGGCGCGGCGCCGGCTGCCGCCGTCCGTGTTGACGGCGGCGTCGGGACTGTGCGGTGTCGCGGTGCCGCTGGTGGTGCTGGCCGGGCGGTGGTGGCTCATCGCCGCGGCGGTGCTGGCGGTGCTGTGCGCGCTGCTCGACGGGCTGGACGGCGCGGTCGCCGTGCTCACCGACACCGCGTCGGCGTGGGGGCGGGTGCTCGACCCCCTCGCCGACCGGGTCGGCGACGTCGCGTTCCTCGTGGCGCTGGTGCTGGCCGGCGCGCCCGGCTGGCTCGCGGTCGGGGTGGGCACGCTGACGCTGCTGCAGGAGTCGGTGCGGGCCTCGGCGCGCCTGCCCGACGTCGGGGTGGTCAGCGTGTGGGAGCGGCCGTCGCGGGTGATCGTGACGGCGCTGGGACTGGCCGGGGCGGCCGTGACGCCGTCGCTGCCCGTCGCGACGATCGCGGTGACCATCGCCGCCGTCCTCGCGGTCGTGGGCTTCACCCAGGTCCTGGTGACCGTCTACCGCCGTCTACGTGCGTGATCTTCTGAGCTATAGCTCAGAAGATCACGCACGTAGGACGAGGCGGGCGGTGATCTCGGCGGAGAGGGTCACGAGGGGGAGGCCGCCGCCGGGGTGGCTCGAGCCGCCGACGAGGTAGAGCCCGGGGACCGGGGAGCGGTTGGCCGGGCGCAGGAACGCCGCGAGCGCGCCGTCCGACGACGTCCCGTAGATCGAGCCGCCGGGGGAGAGGGTCTCGCGCTCCAGGTCGGCGGGCGTGCGCACCGTGCACGTGCGGACGCGGTGCCGGACGTCGACGCCGCGCTCGGCCATCAGGGCCAGGACCCGCTCGGCGTAGCGCTGCGCGAGCCCCGGCGCGTCCCAGTCGACGCCCCGCCCCGGCGCGTGCCGCGGTGCCGTGACCAGCACGAACCACGCCTCGCAGTCGTCGTCGTGCCGCAGCGCCGGGTCGTCGGGGGCGTGGACGTAGACCGTCGGGGCGTCCGGCGGCGCCGCGCCCCGGTACGCGTCGAACTCCGCGTCGTAGGCCGCCCGCGACGGCGGGAAGAGCACGCGGTGGTGCGGGGTCGAGGGGTCGCGGCCGTCCAGCCCGAGCAGCAGCACGAACCCCGACGACGACGGCATCGTGCGCGCGAGGCGGCGCGCCTGGGCGGGGTGCGGGAGCAGGCCGCGCGGGCCGTACACGGTCGACGCGTCCGCGTTGGCCACGACGACGTCGGCCGGCACCCGCTCCCCGGACCCGAGCCGCACCCCGGACACGCGGCCGTCGCGGCGCTCGACGCGGTGCACCCGCGCGCCGGTGCGGATCACGACGCCCAGCGACCGGCACCGGTCCGCGACCGCCTCCGCGAGCCCCCGCAGCCCGCCGCGCACGTACCAGGACCCGAACTCCTGCTCGACGTAGGGCACCACCGCCAACGCCGCGGGCGCCCGCCGCGGGTCCGAGCCGGAGTACGTCGCGTAGCGGTCGAGCAGCATCCCCAGGCGCTCGTCGCGCAGGTACCGCGCGCCCACCCCGCGCAGGCTCCGCCAGGGCGCGACGGCGAGCAGGTCGCGCACCCGCAGCGACAGCCGTGCCAGCCCGGCGGCGGAGACCGGCGAGGAGAGGAAGTGCTCGTGCGTGGCGTCCCAGACCCGCTCGGCGTGCCGGAGAAAGGCCTCCCACTGCGCGCCCGCGCCGGCTCCCAGGGCGTCGTCCAGCGCCGGGGCGATCGCCGACCGCTCGCCCGGCAGGTCCAGCTCGACGCCGTCGCCGAAGCGGTACCGGGCGGCGACGTCGAGACGCTGCAGGTCCAGGACCTCGGACATCGGCGCCCCGGTGTCGGCGAAGAGCCGCTCGAGCACCGGCGGCATCGTCACCAGCGACGGGCCGGTGTCGAAGCGGAACCCGTCGACACGGACGGTGCCGAGCTTGCCGCCGACGCGGTCGGCCGCCTCCAGCACGGTGACGTCGTGGCCGCCGGCCGCGAGCCGGGCCGCGACCGCCAGCCCGCCGAGCCCGGCGCCGACGACGACGGTGCGGGTCGTGCGGCTCATGCGGCGGCCGGCCGGTCGACGGCGACGGGACGGCCCCGCCACCGCAGCGTCCCGCGCCGGCGGCCCCGCCAGGCGTCGGCGGTCAGCGCGGCGAGCGCCAGCACCGACACCGGGTGGGCGAGCGCGTCGCGGACCCGGGCGCCGGTGCGGCGCGCGGCCAGCGCCCGGCTCGCGACCCCGGCCAGGTAGCCGACGAGCCCGACGCGCGAGCCGCCGAGCGCCGCCACGGCCGGCAGCACGTGCACCAGCGCCAGCAGCCCGACGACACCGGCCGCGGTCACCGGCGTCCCGAACGCCGCCCACAGCGACTTCCCGTAGCCGTCGCGGACCTCGGTCGTGCCCCGGTACATCCGGCAGGTCGCGACGCCGGTGCCGTCCGCGACGACGCCGCGCCCGCCGGCGCGCTTGATCGCGCGGAGCAGAGCGAGATCGTCGAGCACCTGGTCGGGCGGGTGCCCGCCCGCGGCCCGGTAGGCGCGGGCGTCGACCGCCAGGAGCTGGCCGTTGGCGGCGGTCAGGCTCGGGCGCGGGGAACGCTCGGCGATTCCCAGCGGCAGCGTCGCGAGCCACGACCAGGCCAGCAGGGGCTGCACCAGCCGCTCGGCGGCACCCTCGGCGAGCTGGCGCGGGTGCGGGCTGACGAGGTCCAGGCCGCTCGAGCGCAGGAGGTCGACGGTGGCGGCGAGGCCGTGCGGCGCCACGCGGACGTCGGCGTCGACGAACACGAGGACGTCCGCCCGGACGGAGGCGGCGAGCCGGCGGCACGCCCACGGCTTGGCCAGCCACCCCGGCGGCGGGGTCCCGTCGAGCACCCGGACGCCGAGGGCCCGGGCCCGGGCCGCGGTGGCGTCGTGCGAGCCGTCGTCGAGCACGACGACCTCGGCCGCGGGCCACCCGGCGGTGGCGGCGAGCAGCGCGCGCAGGCAGTCGGCGATGCCGTCGGCCTCGTCGCGGGCGGGCACGAGCACGGCGACGCGTTCGCGGGGCGGGGCGGCGTCGGGGTCGGGGACGCGCAGGCGTCGCAGGTTGTCGACGGTGAGGGCCAGCGAGGCGACCGCGAGCGCGCTGCCGACCGTGACGGGCGCCCTCACCGGCGACGCAGGACGCGCGGCCGCAGGTCGGGCCCGTGGCGGCGCAGCGCGACGATCAGCGGGACGCCGACGAGGCCCATCAGCACGCCGCCGACCAGCGCCACCGACGGCCGGCCGAAGAACACCGCCGCGGCGAGCACCGAGGACAGGAACGTCCAGAGCCACAGCACGAGGGGCAGCGCGTCGTCGGCCGCGGGACGGTCGGCGATCACACGGTCGAGCAGCGCGACCATCACCAGGGCGACGAGCAGCCAGCCGGCGAAGTTCGACACCGGGATGCCCGGCACCCCGGGCAGCGCCGGGGTCGGGTCGAGCCAGGACCAATGGCCTGCCTCGACCATCTGCGGGTCGAGGAACACGTCCCAGGTCGCCAGCGCCCAGGCCCCGAGCAGCGTCGTCGTCAGGTGGCCCCACCGCAGCGGGAGGGCACGGGCCAGGCGTCTCCCGACCAGGAGCGCCGGGTAGGCCATCATCGTCCAGGCCGCGGGCACCACGAGCGGGACGCCCAGGACGGCCGCCCCCAGCGAGCCGGAGTAGCGGTACTCGCCGAAGGGCAGCCCCGTCGCGAGCCCGACGGACTCGACGAGCAGGCCCCCGCCGCCGGCGACGAGCACGAGGGCGGCCGCGGCGGCGGGACCGCGCGTCAGCAGCGCGTGGCCCACCGAGGCCAGGGCGAACAGCACCACGGCCGCGACGGTCATCGCCGGCGTCCCGCCCCCGGTGAGCGGGAAGGCGATCTGGACGCCGACCACGGCCGCGCCGAGCAGCCAGGGCACGGCGTGCCGGGTGGGGCGCAGCGCCGGCCGGCGGGTGTGGGAGGTGCGGGACGCGGTCAGCGTCGCCCGGCTCACCGTCCCGCCCCGACGGGGACGGGCGCGCGGTCGACGGCGTCGACGGGCGGCGGCGGCGTCGAGCGCCACCAGCGGTCCAGCGCGTCGGTGGCGGCCCACCCGACGAGCAGCAGGACGTGCAGCACGAACAGCCACAGCGCGACCGCGACGGTGGCGCCGACGACGTCGAGCCCCCCGAACGGGATTCCCAGGTCTATCGGCAGGGCGAGGAAGAGCAGGAAGCCCTGCAGGAAGCCCGACAGGACCGCCGAGGTGCCGAACGCGCCCACGAGCGTCGCGAACCAGCCCGGGCCGCCGGGCGCGACGACGCGGAAGCCCCAGGCGATGACGACGCCCATCGCGAGCCAGGAGACGTGGAAGGCGAGGACGACCTGGCCGAGCGTGCCGGCGGTGCCGCCGGTGCGGGCGAGGTCGGCGAGGGCGGGAGCCGTCGCGAACACCCCGAGGGCGAGCACGGGGACCGCGAGCACCAGCGGCAGCAGGCTCAGCCGGGCGCGCCACCCGGTGAGGCGGTCGGGGCGCGGGGCGAGGCGCAGGCAGGCCCGGCGCAGTCCCTCGCCGTAGAACGTGGCGGGGAAGATCGTGACGAGCGCCCCCCAGGGGCCGAGGTCCAGCCCGGCGCGCACGAGGGCGTCGTACACCGGGCGGGCGCCCATCCCGGGCGGCACGAGCATCCGCAGGTCGGTGAGGTACGCGGCGACGGTGGCCGGGGACGCGACGAGCGCCGCGCCCCACACGGCCAGCAGCAGCCAGGGCACGACGCCCAGGCCGGCGAAGTACGTCAGGCCGGCCGCGACGGCCGCGAGGTCGCGGCCGCGCAGCGTCTCGCCCACGCTGCGGACGAGCTCGGCGGGGACCCGCAGCACTCCGCGGGACGGCAGGGACGGCACCGGGCGGGCGTACCCCCCGCCCACCGCGCACAACCGGCGGGGAGCTGTGAGCTCCCCGCGCCTCAGGGGTGGCGCGCGTAGGCGTCGATGAGGCAGTACAGGCCGTAGGCCGCGAAGCCGACGCCGGCGACCGCGAGGACCGTCGCGCCGAGGGTGTGATCGGCGAGCGCGCGCAGCGCGAGGTCGAGGCCGCCGACCTCGTCGGGGTCGTCCTCGAGCACCGCGTCGAGGGCCAGCACGCCGACCGCGCCGAAGGCCACCGCGCGGGTCAGGTTGCCGACCGCCCCGAGCCAGCGGGCGACGCGGCGCAGGCCCGGCGTGAGCTTCTCGGGCACGAGGTCGCCGAGGAACGTCGCCCGCACGCCGGTGTAGGTGGTGGCGCCCGCGGTGATCAGCACGACGACCGCGCCGAGCAGGACGAGCAGCCGCCCGCCGGGCAGGGCGAAGGCCTCGTGGGCGATGACCTGCAGCTCCGAGGCGTTGCCGGTCGGCGAGACGATGACGCGCACGGCGAAGTAGGCGACACCGCCGACGCCCAGGGCCTTGGCGAACGCGCCGATGCGCTTGCGCCAGCGCAGGCCGGTCTCGTCGACCCAGCGGAAGCCCACCGCGGCGGCCCGCACCTGCCACACCGCGAACGTCACCAGGCACACCGTCGCCAGGCCGAGCAGGAACCGTCCGACGATGCCGCCGTGCGCGACGATCGCGACCGCGCCGCGCTGGTCCACCGGCGACTGGTCGCCCATCGTCGCGATCGCGGCGGCGAGCCAGCCCAGCAGCAGGTGCACGACGCCGTAGGCGCCGAGCCCGACACGGCCGAGCACCTCCGACCAGTGGCCGGGGGCGTCGTGCCAGTCGGGGTCGAGCCACGCGTGGTGGTCGGGGACCGAGACGGACCCCGGCAGCGTGCTCACGAGTCCTGGATATACCCGAGATCGCCGATCTCCACGGGGATGTGACGCGTTCAGCGCGCGGCCGGTCGCGCGACGTCGGGGGCGGTGCGCTCGACGGCGGGCCAGCCGGTGTCGTGGTCGCGCTCGGCCTGCTCGGCGCGCCCGCCGCCGCGCAGCCCGAACAGACGTTTGGCCACGAGGAGGTAGGCCACCACGGCGACGTTGATCACCAGTGCGATGATCTTCGTCGGCGTCGGCCCGTGCGTGAGCTCCCAGATCTCGGGCGCCAGCAGCACGGTGGTGGCGACGAACGTCAGGTACTCCGCCCAGCGCCGCGCGTGCCACAGCCCGACCGCCTCGACCGCCTCCAGCGCGGCGTAGGCGAGCAGGGCCGCGGCCAGCCAGTAGAGGGTCGTGCTCGGCACCGCGAAGGCGCGCTCGACCTCGACGAGCAGGGTCGGGCCGCCGTGGCCGACGGGCCCGCCGAGCGTGCCCTGGAGGACGGCGACGATCTGGCCCGCGACCGGGCCCCACGTCCCGCGGTAGCTCGCGAAGAGCAGCACGGCCGCACCGAGCAGGCCGAGGCCCACCACGTGCAGCGCCCGGTCGAGGGCGATGAGGCGCAGGACGTACCGGTCGCGCAGCGGTCGCCCGCGCAGCGGCACGTCGATCTCGTCCGGGCCCGGGACGGTCTCACGCGCCGGTGTGGCCGGCGCGCCCCGGGGCTCCCAGGCGTCGCAGCGCAGGCAGCGGTGCCAGCGCAGGCCGCCGGGCTCCTCGCGCACGACGACGGCGTCCTGCGGACGGACCGTGGCGGCGTCGGTCCCCACGAGCGCATGCCCGTGCAGCGAACAGCCCAGCAGCTCGTAGCGCAGTCCCACGCAGCCCGATGCTAGGCCGGGACGGCGCGGGGGGTCGACGGGAGCGCGGCCAGCACGTCGTCGGGGGTGATCGCCAGCAGCGCGGGGTCCGGGTCGTCGGCGAAGCGGTCGCCGCGGCGGGCGGCGTCGTCGGAGAGCGCGACGTGCGGGCCCCCGGGCGGCGGGCCCCACTGCGTCGCCGGGACCGGGCCGAACAGCGTCACCGAGGGCGTCCCGAGGGCGGTGGCGACGTGGCTGATGCCGGTGTCGCCGGCGAGGACGAGCGCGGCGCCGGCGACGAGGTCGAGCAGGCCGGTGAGGTCGGTGCGCCCGCCGAGGTCGGCGTCGGCGGGCAGGCCGGCGCGGGCGGCGACCTCGGCGGTCAGGGCGTGCTCGCCCGGGCCGCCGGTGACGACCACCGCGTGGCCCCGCGCCCGCAGCGCCGCGGCGCACGCGGCGAACCGCTCGGCCGGCCAGCGCTTCGACCCGTACGCGGCGCCGGGGTGCACGACCACCGGCCCCGGGCCGGGGCGGCGCCCGGGCAGGATGAGGTCGTCGGCGTCGACGTCGCGGGGGTCGGCGAGCCCGGTGGCGACGAGCAGGTCGCACCACCGCCGGCGCTCGGGCCGCGTCGGGTCGTCGACCCAGACCGGCCCGTCCCAGCCGGGCGCGGCGTGCCCGACCCGCCGCGCCGGCTCCAGCGCGTCCAGCCGCGCGTGGCTCTCCGGCCCCCGGCCGTGCAGGTTCACGGCGATATCGATACGTGAGCAGTTGGGGCCCTGATAGGGGACGCAACTGCTCACGTGGGTGTCGACCGCGGAGATGCGGGCGACGACAGGGGCGAGGGCATCGGGAGCGACGAGGACGATCTCGTGGTCGGGCAGGGACCGGCGCAGCAGGCGCAGGGCCGGCACGGCGACGAGCAGGTCGCCGAGACCGAGGTCGCGCAGGACGACGGCGGTGGGCGGCACCGCTAGCGCGCGTCCCCGAGCCCGTCGCGCAGCTGCGCGAGGGTCTTGGCCAGCAGCCGGGACACGTGCATCTGCGAGATCCCGACCTGCTCGGCGATCTGCGACTGCGTCATGTTCTTGAAGAACCGCAGCATGATGATCGTGCGCTCGCGCTGCGGCAGCTTCTCCAGCAGGGGGGCCAGCGACTGCTGGTACTCCACCTGCTCGAGCGCGCCGTCGGCCTCGCCCAGCAGGTCGGACACGGTGCCGGAGTCCGGGTCGTCGACGAGCATCTCGTCGAGCGACCCGCTGCGGTAGGCGTTGGACGCCTCCAGCGCCTCGAGGACCTCCTCCTTGCCGATCCCCAGGTGCTCCGCGAGCTCGGTGGCGTTCGGCGCGCGGCCCAGCGTCTGCGACATCTGCGACATCGCCGAGGACAGGGTGACGTTGAGGTCCTTGAGCCGGCGCGGCACGCGCATCGACCAGGCCTGGTCGCGGAAGTGCCGGCGCACCTCGCCGGTGATCGTCGGCACGGCGTAGGAGAGGAAGTCGGTACCGCGCTCCGGGTCGTACCGGTCGACGGCGTTGATCAGCCCGAGGGTCGCGACCTGCTCGAGGTCCTCCTCGGGCTCGCCGCGCCGGGAGAAGCGCCGCGCGATGTGCTGCGCCACCGGCAGGTGCCCGCGCACGAGCTCGTCGCGCAGCCGCAGGCGCTCGGCCGAGCCCTTCTCCAGCGCGGCGTGCTCGGCGAGCTTGGGCATGAGGTGGTCGTACTCGCCGCGCGAGCCCTTGCGCCCGTTCCGGCCGCGACCGCGCTCGTCCGGCTCCTGCTCGGGAGCGTGCTGCGACCCCGTGCCGTCCCCGCCGTCCCCGGGGGCCGCCGTCGCGGCGGTCTGCTCTGCGGCCTGGCCGGCGATGTCGGTCATGGTGTCGATCGAGCTCACATCCGTGGTGTCGGGGGCGGAGGCCGCGAGCGGTGGCGTCACGGAGCGGGTGTCCCGGAACGCCCGGGCAGCAGCTCCGCGACCTCGGCGATCGCGCCCGGGTCGGCGGCCGGGACCGTCCGCCGCAGGCACGCCGGGCGTTCCAGCGTCATGCGCAGCGCCAGCCGGTGCGCCTCGCCGGGCACGGTGGGCGCCTCGGCGAGGACGCGGACGTCGTCGGCCAGGACGGTGAGCACCCGCCACGCAAAGGTGTCGCGCGGCAGCGTCGTCGGGCCGGTGGTCGAGACCGACGCCGTCATCGTGATGCGGTCGTCGTCGACGACGAACGTGCCGGTGAGCCTCGTGTCGGGCCGGGCGAGGTCGGCCAGGATCGTGCAGGCCTCGTCGACGGCGAGCCGGAGGTCGTCGACGGCGTCGAGCGGGAACTCGGCGCGTGCGGCGAGGTCCCCGGCCACCGTGCGCACGGTGACGAGGGCCTCCGGGACGGCCACGACGCGCACCTCGACGTCACACGCGGCGACCGGCGTCCGGTGCTCGGGTGGCTGGGGGCGGGTCAACGGGGTTCCTCCTGGTCGGTCACGCCCGCAGAACGGGGCCGCGGACAGACCGGCGAGGCTCCGGTCTCCGGGCGATTACCCGGGCCCCCTGGCCACAAACCGAGCCCCGCCGCGAGCACCCGGGTGCCGCACGTCGCGCCCACTCGGCCCACACCGGCGCTGCGACCACCCCGCACCCGTGGTGAGCTGCGCGTCCGTGAGCGCGCGCCCCCGTGCGGTGCTGTTCGACCGTGACGGCACCCTCGTCGACGACGTCCCCTACAACGGCGACCCCGACCTCGTGCGCCCGGTGCCGACCGCCGCGGCCGCGCTGGCGCGGCTGCGGACGGCGGGCGTCCCGATCGGGGTGGTGAGCAACCAGTCCGGGGTGGCCCGCGGTCTGCTGACCACGGCGCAGGTGGCGGCCGTCAACGAGCGGGTCGCCGCGCTGCTCGGCCCGTTCGCGGACTGGCGCTGGTGCCCGCACGGGGCCGGCGACGGGTGCACTTGCCGCAAGCCCGCACCCGGGATGGTGCTCGCGGCCGCCGCGGCGCTGGGCGTTGCGCCGGCCGAGGTCGCCGTCGTCGGGGACATCGCCGCCGACGTCGGCGCGGCCGACGCGGCCGGCGCCCGCGCGGTGCTCGTGCCGACGCCGGCCACCCGCACCGAGGAGGTCGACGACGCCCGCGCGCGCGGCATCCTCGCCGACGACCTGCTGGGCGCGGTCGAGCTGCTGGGGTTCGGGGCATGACCCGCGTGCTGGTGGTCCGGCTCGACAGCGACGGCGACGTCCTGCTGTCCGGGCCCGCCGTCCGCGCCGTCGCGGCCGGCGCCGACGAGGTGGTCGCGCTCGTCGGGCCGCGCGGCCGCCAGGCGGCGGGCCTGCTGCCCGGGGTGGACGCCGTCACCGTCTGGCGCTGCGCGTGGGTCGACGGGGAGCCGCCGCCGGTGACGCGGGCGGACACCCTCGCGGTGGTCGACGCCCTCGCCGCGCTGCGGATCGACGAGGCCGTGGTGCTCACCTCGTTCCACCAGTCGCCGCTGCCGACCGCGCTCGTCCTGCGGCTGGCCGGTATCCCCCGGATCACCGCGGCGTCGGTCGACTACCCCGGCAGCCTCCTCGACGTCCGGCTGCGCCCGGGCGACCCGGTGCTCGACCCGACCGTCGACCTGCCCGACGACCTGCCCGAGGCCGAGCGGGCCGTGGCGATCGCGGCGCGCGCCGGCTACCCCCTGCCGGCCGGCGACGACGGCCGGCTCGCGGTGGCTCTCGACGACGAGGCGCGCGCGCAGGCCGCCGCCCTGCTCGCGGCGCGGGACGTCACGGGCGACTACGTGGTGCTGCACCCGGGCGCGTCGGTGCCGGCCCGCGCGTGGTCGCCGCACCGCGCGGCCGAGGGCGTCGCGGCGCTGGCGGCGGCCGGGCACCGGGTGGTCGTGACCGGCGCGCCGGGGGAGTCCGACCTCACCGCGGCGGTCGCCGGGCGCGACGGTGTCGACCTCGGCGGGCGCACCGGGTTCGGGTCGCTGGCCGCCGTGCTCGCGGGCGCGCGGGCCGTGGTGGTGGGCAACACGGGGCCGGCGCACCTCGCCTCCGCGGTCGGTGTGCCGGTGGTCTCGCTGTTCGCCCCGGTGGTGCCGCCCGAGCGGTGGGCTCCCTACGGAGTGCGACGGATTCTGCTCGGCGACCAGGACGCGCCGTGCCGCGGGACGCGGGCCCGGACGTGCCCCGTGCCTGGTCATCCGTGCCTCGACACGGTGCGGGGTGCACATATCGTCGACGCCGTCGCCACTCTCGTGCACGGAGAGTAGTAGTTCGGTGGGCGGAGTTTATCGGTTCGACGCGGTACCAATACCTCGCCGGTGACCTACCCGTCCGACCCGACCACGGCCTCCGCGCCGGTCCCGGAACCAGCCCCGGGCCCGGCACGCACCGTCCTGCACTGGCACGTCCACGGCTCGTGGACGACGGCCTTCGTGCAGGGGCAGCACACGTGCCTGCTGCCGGTGCTGCCCGAGGGCGGGCCGTGGGGCGGGGGACGGCCGGCGGCGTGGGACTGGCCCGCGCGGGCCGAGGAGGCCACCCCGGAGCAGCTGCGCGATCGCGCCGACGAGATCGACGTCGTCGTGCTCCAGCGCCCCGAGGAGATCGAGCTCACCGAGCGCTGGACCGGCCGGCGGCCGGGTCGCGACCTGCCCGCGGTGTTCGTCGAGCACAACACGCCCAAGGGCGACGTGCCGACCACGCGACACCCGCTGGCCGACCGGGACGACATCCCGGTCGTGCACGTCACGCACTTCAACGCCCTGGTGTGGGACACCGGCCGCGCGCCGGTCCGGGTGATCGAGCACGGCGTGCCCGACCCCGGGCACCGCTTCACCGGCGAGCTCGACCGGGCGGCGGTCGTCGTCAACGAGCCCGTCCGGCGCGGCCGTGTCACGGGCACCGACCTGCTGGCGGGCTTCGCCGACCACGTCGGTCTCGACGTCTACGGGATCGGCAGCGAGCGCCTCGGCGAGGCCGTCACGCACCCCCGGATCGCGATCGGGGGCGACCTGCCGCAGGACCGGTTGCACACCGAGATGGCCCGGCACCGCGTCTACCTGCACCCCGTGCGGTGGACGTCGCTCGGCCTGTCCCTGATCGAGGCGATGATGCTCGGCATGCCGGTGGTGGCGCTGGCCACCACCGAGGCCGCGGTCGACGTGCCGGCCGCCGCGGGCGTCGTCGCCACCGACCTGCAGGTCCTGCGCGAGGGCCTGCGCACCTACCGCGACGACCCCGGGCTCGCCCGCGCCGCGGGCGCCGCCGGACGGGCCTCGGCGCTGGCCCGGCACGGGGTCGGCCGCTTCCTCGACGACTGGGAGCGGCTGTTCGACGAGCTGATCGGGAGCGGGTCCGGCGCGCGGCGCGACCGCGTCCGGGATCCGTACCGGCTGGAACCCGCGATCTGACCTCCGTCTGACCCGCTGAACCACCCGAGAGCACGGACCGGCGAGGGCGCCGGCCCCGGTGCTCGACGTCCCGGTGCCCGACGCCCCGGGGCGACCGGCCCGGCCGGTCCCGTCCCCGATCCACGACCCGGCCCCCGCACGGGCCGAGGGAGGAGTGCGCATGCGGATCGCCATGGTGTCCGAGCACGCCAGCCCGCTGGCCGCTGCGGCCGGCCTGGGCGGCGCCGACGCCGGCGGCCAGAACGTCGCCGTGCGCGCGCTGGCGCTGTCCCTGGCCGCCGCCGGCCACGAGATCGTCGTCCACACCCGCCGGACCGACCCCCGCACGCCGCGCCGCGTCGTCATGGCGCCGGGCGTGACCGTCGACCACGTGGACGCCGGTCCCGCCCGCGAGCTGCCCAAGGACGCGCTCGTCGACCTCATGGACGAGTTCTCCGCCGAGCTGGCGGCGTGCTGGCGCACCGAGCGGCCCGACGTCGTGCACGCGCACTTCTGGATGTCCGGGATGGCCGCGCTGCCGGCCGCCCGCGCGCTGGGCGTGCCGGTGGTGCAGACCTTCCACGCGCTCGGCTCGGTCAAGCGTCGCCACCAGGGCGCCGACGACACCAGCCCGGCCCGGCGCGTCGCGGTGGAGAGCGACCTCGGCGCGTCGGTCGACCGCGTGCTCGCCACCTGCCGCGAGGAGGTCGACGAGCTCGTCGCGCTCGGCGTCCCGGCCGACCGGGTGACGGTGGTGCCGTGCGGGGTGGACGTGGACCACTTCCGGCCGACGGGGGACGTCGCGCCCCGCGAGGGCGGGTTCCGGGTGCTCAGCGTCAGCCGCCTCGTGCCGCGCAAGGGCGTCGGCACGATCATCGCCGCGCTCGCGGCGCTGCCCGACGACGTCGAGCTGGTCGTCGCGGGCGGACCCGCGC
Organism: Actinomycetospora chlora; assembly: GCF_039542135.1. Classification (NCBI taxonomy): domain Bacteria; kingdom Bacillati; phylum Actinomycetota; class Actinomycetes; order Pseudonocardiales; family Pseudonocardiaceae; genus Actinomycetospora; species Actinomycetospora chlora. The sequence goes on along the minus strand of NZ_BAABHO010000012.1, from coordinate 36,853 downwards.
CCGAGGACCTCGACGACGACCCCGAGGTCGCCCGGCTGCGCGGGCTCGCCCGCAGCGCCGGCGTCGAGCACCGCGTGCGCTTCGTCGGCTCGGTCAGCCAGGACGCCCTGCCCGCGCTCTACCGCTCGGCCGACGCCGTCGTCTGCGTCCCGGCCTACGAGCCGTTCGGCCTGGTGCCGCTCGAGGCGATGGCGTGCGCCCGCCCCGTGGTCGCGGCGGAGGTCGGCGGGCTCGCCGACACCGTCGTGCACGGCGTCACCGGCCACCACGTCGCCCCCGGCGACCCGGCCGCGGTCGCCCGCGCCCTCGACGGGCTGCGCGCCCACCCGCGCCGCGCCCGGGCGCAGGGCCGCGCCGGGCGTCGCCGCGCGGAGGCCGAGTACGGCTGGGACCGCGTCGCCGCGGCCCACGAGCGCATCTACGGCGAGGTGGTGGCCGCCGTGCCCTCCCTCGGTGCCCTGACCACGGGGAGCCCGGCATGACCCCCGCCAGGACCGATCCGGCAGCGATCGTGGCGACCCACCTCGGCGGCCTGCGCGCCACCCTCGACGGGCTGGCGGGCGAGGCCCCCCGCATCGAGCGGTGGGGCACCGAGCTCGCCGACCGCCTGCGCCGCGGTCAGCGCCTGCTCGCCGCCGGCAACGGCGGCAGTGCGGCCGAGGCCCAGCACCTGACCGCCGAGCTGGTCGGGCGCTACCGCGGCGAGCGCGAGCCGCTGTCGGCCTTCGCGCTGCACGCCGACACCTCGACGATCACCGCGCTGGGCAACGACTACGGCTACGAGGAGGTCTTCGCCCGCCAGGTCCGCGCCCACGGCCGGCCCGGCGACGTCCTCGTGCTGCTGTCCACCAGCGGCCGCAGCCCGAACCTCGTCGCCGCGGCCGAGGCCGCGAAGGCCCTCGGGATCACCGTGTGGGCGCTGACCGGGCCGGGGCCCAACCCGCTCGCGGACACCGCCACCGAGGCGCTGTGCCTGCCCGGCGAGACGCCCTCGGTGCAGGAGGCGCACCTGGTGACCGTGCACCTGCTGTGCGAGATGGTCGACCGCCGGCTCGCGCAGCGCCCCGCGGTGGTGGCGCGGATGACCGAGGAGCTCGTGCCGTGAGCCCCCGCACCCGGTCCTCGATCGTCGTGGTCGGCGACTGCCTGCGCGACGTCGACGTGTTCGGTGTCGTCGAGCGGCTCTGTCCCGACGCGCCCGCCCCCGTGCTCGCCGCCGACCGGCGCCGCGAGCGCCCCGGCGGCGCGGGACTGACCGCGCTGCTCGCGGCGCGCAGCACCGCGCGCCCGGTGCGCCTGGTCACCGCGCTCGGGGCCGACGCCGACGAGCTCCGCGCGCTGCTGGTGGGCGTCGACGTCGTCGCCGTGGACGCGGGCGGCACCACCCCGACCAAGACCCGGATGCTCGCCGACGACCGCGTGCTGCTGCGCGTCGACTCCGGGGGCCTGTCGTCGTTCGACGCGGGCGCCGAGGTGGCCGAGGCGATCGCCGGTGCCGGTGTCGTGCTGGTGTCGGACTACGGGCGGGGGATGACCGCCGACCCGGCCGTCCGCGAGGCGCTCACCGCCGCCGCGGCCCGCGTGCCGGTGGTGTGGGACCCGCACCCGAACGGCGCCCCGCCCGTCCCCGGCGCCACCCTCGTCACCCCGAACCTGGCTGAGGCCCGTGGCTATGTGCGTGATCTTCCGAGTGATAGCTCAGAAGATCACGCACGAGGGTTCCCGGCCGAGCCCGCCGCGCTGGGGGAGGCCCTGCGTGCGCACTGGGGCGTCGACGCGGTCGCCGTCACCGCCGGCCGCGACGGCGCCGTCCTGCGCGGAGCCACCGGCACGTCGGTGACCCCGGCGCAGCCCGCCCGCGGCGGCGATCCCTGCGGGGCCGGCGACCGGTTCGCCGCGGCCGTCGCCGTCGCGCTGGCCGACGGGTCCGCCGTCGACGAGGCCGTGCGCGCCGCGGTCGCCGCCGCCGCGCGGTTCGTCGCTGCCGGCGGGGCCGCGGCGCTGGACGACGACGTCCCCCCGGACGCCGTCGACACAGCACCCACCGACGTCGTCGCGGCCGCCCGCGCCCGCGGGGCCACCGTCGTCGCCACCGGCGGGTGTTTCGACCTCCTGCACGCCGGGCACGCCCGGACCCTGGCGGCCGCACGGCGTCTCGCCGGCGAGGACGGCGTCCTCGTCGTCTGCCTCAACTCCGACGCCTCGGTCCGCCGGCTCAAGGGCCCCGACCGACCCGTGGTCGCCGAGGCCGACCGCGCCGAGATGCTGCGGGCGCTGGCCGCCGTCGACGCCGTCGAGGTGTTCGACGAGGACGACCCGCGCACCGTGCTCGACCGCCTGCGACCCGATGTCTGGGTCAAGGGCGGCGACTACGCCACCGACGAGCTCCTCGAGACCCCGCTGGTGCACAGCTGGGGCGGCGAGGTGGTGGCCGTGCCCTACCACGCCGGCCGCTCGTCGACCCGGCTCCTCGCGAAGCTCGAGAGCCCGCCGACCACCGCACCCGTCCCCTCCGGAGGAACACCATGACCAGCGCCGCCGCGTCCCCGGTCCCCGCCGTCGACCCCGAGGCCACCCGCGCCGCCGACACGCAGCGCCGGGGCCCGGGCACCGTGCTCGTCACCGGCGGCTCGTCGGGCCTGGGCGCCGCCGTGTGCGAGGCCGTCGTCGCCGCCGGCGGCACGCCGGTCGTGCTCGACGTCAAGGCGCCCGACGCCGGGCACTCCTTCGTCGAGGTCGACCTGGCCGACACCCGCGCCGCCGAGCTCGCCGTCGGCCGCGCCAGCGAGCAGGTCGGCGGCCTCGACGCCGTCGTCACCGCCGCCGGCATCGACCGCTGCGGGCAGCTCGTCGACGTCGACGCCGCCGAGTGGGAGCGCGTCATCGCGGTCAACCTCCTCGGCACCGCCGCCGTCGTGCGCGCCGCCCTGCCGGAGCTGGAGTCCCGCCGCGGCAAGGTCGTCACGGTCTCCTCGACGCTCGGGGTCAAGGCCGTCTCCGACGCGACCGCCTACTGCGCGTCGAAGTTCGGCGTCGTCGGCTTCACCCGCGCGCTGGCCGCCGAGACCGCCGGCCGCGTCGGGGTGACGCTGCTGATCCCCGGCGGCATGTGGACCCACTTCTTCGACGACCGTCCCGACCAGTACAAGCCGGGCGCGGACGCCAAGCTCAACGACCCGGCCCAGACCGCCGACGCCGTGCTCTACGCGCTCACCCGGCCCGCCGGCAGCGAGATCCGCGAGCTGGTGGCGACGTCGTCGGAAGAGGGCTCGTACCCGTGACGGTGACGTCAGCCCAGGCCGGCGGCCGCCGCGTCCGCGTCGGGGTAGGTGTCGAACAGCTCGGTGAGCCCGGTGAGGCTCAGCGCGCGCCCCGCGGTGCGCGGCACCCCGGCCAGGCGCAGCTCGCCCTCACGGGCGATCGCCGACTCGCGCTCGGCGATGAGCAGGGCGAGCCCGGCCGAGCCCATGAAGTCCACGCCCGACAGGTCGAGCACGACGTGCTTCGCGCCGGCGGCCACCTGCTCGCCGATGGCGGCGCGCAGCGGGGCGGCCGTCGCGGTGTCGAGGTCGCCGGTCGGGCTGACGACGGTGATCGCCGGGCCCACGAAGCGGGCCGGGACGGGGTGGGACGCGCCGCCCGTGGTCTCGAGCGAGGTGTCGGTCTGCGGTTCGTCGCCCATCGGCACTCCCGATCCGGGTGGGTCACCCCGTCGGAGACGGAGCGGAGCGCGACAGTACCCACGCCGTCCCGCGAGCGCCGCCCGGCGGGAACGCCTGCCGCCGACCGCACCCGTGTGTGTTCCCCCGGAAGGACGGATCCCTGATGGCCGCTCCCCACCTGCCCCGCGGGGGCGCCGACCGGACCGTCGGGGCCTCCACCGGCACCGTCCCTCCGCTCGCGGACGCGCCGCTCGCCGCCGACCTGCCCGCGCGTCTCGCGGCGGCCGCGCCGCGCGTGGTGGTGCTGGGCGACACCGTGCTCGACCAGTGGCTCACCGGCCCCTCGCGGCGGCTGTCGCGGGAGGGTCCGGTGCCGATCGTCGAGGTCGACCACACCCGCGGCTCGCCCGGCGCCGCAGCCAACACGGCGGCGAACCTCGCGGCGCTCGGCGCGCGGACCCAGCTGGTCTCGGTCCTCGGCGACGACGGCGACGCGGCGATGGTGCGCGAGCTGCTCGCCGGGTACGGCGTCGACACCTCCGGGGTCGTCACCGACCCGACCCGGGAGACCGCGGCCAAGCGCCGGATCCTCGCCGACGACGCGCTCGTGGCGCGCTTCGACACCTCACCGCGCGAGGCACCCGGCGCCCGCACCCGCGAGGCCGTGCACGCGGCCCTGCGCGCGGCGGTGGACGGCGCCGACGCCGTCGTCGTCTGCGACTACGACGGCGGCGTCCTCGACGACGACACGGTCGCGCTCGTGGGGGCGCTGGTCGGCCCGCGCGGGCAGCGGACCTGCCGGCTCGTCGTCGACGCGCACGCCCCGGCCCGCTGGGCGGCGACGCGGCCCGACGTCGTCACCCCCAATGCGGGGGAGGCGGCGCTGCTGCTCGGCCGCGAGCTCGGCGGGCCCGACCGGGTCGCGGCCGCCGAGGCCGCGGGACCCGACCTGCGCGCGCGTTCCGGGGCCGGCGCGGTCGTCGTCACCCTCGACCGCGACGGCGCGCTGCTGCTGCCCGACCCGGCCGGTGAGGAACGCGCGCCGGCGCACCGCACGTTCGCCCGCCCGGCGCCGGAGGCCAACACCTGCGGCGCGGGGGACACGTTCACCGCGGCGCTGTCGCTGGCGCTCGCCGCCGGCACCCCGCTGCCCACCGCCGTCGAGCTGGCCCAGGCCGCCTCGGACGTCGTCGTGGGCCGGCCGGGGACGTCGGTGTGCGGCACCGGCGAGCTCGCCGAGCGCGTCGCCGCGGCCGAGGGCCCGCTGCTGGACGCGGCGTCGCTGGCCGCGGTCGTCGACGAGCAGCGGGTCGCCGGGCGGCGGGTGGTGTTCACCAACGGCTGCTTCGACGTCGTGCACCGCGGGCACGTCGCGTCGCTCAACCAGGCCAAGCGCCTGGGCGACGTGCTGGTCGTCGCGCTGAACTCCGACGCCTCGGTGGCCCGGCTCAAGGGCCCCGAGCGCCCGCTCAACCCGCTGGCCGACCGGGCGGCGGTGATCGGGGCGCTGAGCTGCGTCGACCACGTGACCGCGTTCGACGACGACACCCCCGCCGAGCTGCTCGGGCTGCTGCGCCCGGACGTCTACGCGAAGGGCGGCGACTACACGCCCGAGATGCTGCGCGAGAGCGCGACCGTGCAGTCCTACGGCGGGCGCGTGGTGATCCTCGACTACCTGCCCGACCGGTCGACGACGTCGCTGGTCGACCGCATCCGGGGTGGTCCGGGTGCCTGACGTCGACGTGCTGATCCCGACCCGGGGCCGGCCGGTCGAGCTGGCCACGACCCTGGCCGGGCTGGCCGCGCAGGCGGGGGTCTCGTACCGCGTGGTGGTCTCCGACCAGTCCGACGGCGACCCGTCGTGGGACACCCCGCCCGCGTGGACGCTGATCCGCTGGCTGCGCCGCCGGGGCGTGGAGGTCGACCTGCACCGCCACCTGCCCCCGCGCGGGATGGCCGAGCAGCGGGCGTTCCTGCTCTCGTGCGCGTCGGCGCCGGCGGTGCTCTACCTCGACGACGACGTGTGGCTCGAGCCCGGCGCGGTCGCGCGGCTGCACCGGGCGCTCTCCGAGCTGCGGTGCGGGATGGTCGGCGCGGCGATGCAGGCGCTGGGCCACGCCGAGGACCGGCGGCCGGGCGAGGTGACGTCGTTCGCGCCGTGGTCGGGGCCGGTCGAGCCGGAGACGCTGGTCAAGGACGGCCCGGGCTGGGAGCGGTGGCGGCTGCACAACGCCGCGAACGGGCTGCACCTGGCCGAGTCGCTCGACCTCGACGGCCCGGGCCGCGCCGTCCCGCCGCCCGAGCGGTACGTGCCCTACAAGGTGGCGTGGGTGGCCGGGTGCGTGCTGTTCGACCGCGCGGCGCTGCTGGAGGCCGGGGGGTTCGACTTCTGGCGCGACGTCCCGGCCGACGCCCACGGCGAGGACGTGTACTCCCAGCAGCGGGTCATGGCCCGCCGCGGCGCCGCCGGCATCCTCCCGCCCGGCGCCTACCACCAGGAGTCCCCGACGGCCCTCCCCGACCGCGGCGTCTCGGCCGTCGACGCCCTACGTGCGTGATCTTCTGAGCTATAGCTCGGAAGATCACGCACGAGGAGAAGGCGGTGGAGCCGTGGGGAGGTCTCCTGCGTCGAAGCAGGTATGGACGAATGGGAGACGTGGCGCCAGCTCCGCGCGCAGCAGCACGACGTGGTCACCCGGGCGCAGCTGCTGGCCCAGGGCTTCACCGACGGAGGGATCTCGGCCCAGGTCGACGCCGGGCGGTGGCAGCGGGTGCACGAGGGCGTCTACGCCCTGTTCTCGGGTCCACTGTCGATCGAGGCAGAGCGGATCGCGGCGTTCCTGGCCTGTCGGGGCGTGGCGTTGCTCAGCCACGAGACCGCCGCCGAGCTCCACGGCTTCCTGAAGCCCGACCTCGGACGTCCGGTGCATCTGACGGTCCCGTACGGCACCTCTGACTTCCGGTCCGACGGTCTACGCGTCCACCGTTCGCGGGCCTTCGCGCACATCGGTGAGACGGGCTCGTTCCCGCCGCGGACGAACCGGACGCACACCGTGCTCGATCTCGCCGTGGCGGCGCCGGACGCTGCCGATGCGGTGCGCGTCCTGCACACCTGCGCCCTCGACGCCCGCGTGCACCCCGGCGCGCTCGAGCGCGCCGTGGAACTCCGCCGTCCACCGCGTCACCGTCGAGCGATCAACGATGGCATCGGCCTGCTCCGCGACGGGGTCCTGTCGGTGCTCGAGCACCGTTACCTGGTGGACGTGGAGCAGGCCCACGGGCTCCCTGTCGGGCGCCGTCAGGTCCCGGTCCTCGTCGACGGCGTCCGCCGGTACGAGGACGTCGCCTACGACCTCCCGGGTGGTCGCGCGATCGCGCGGCTCGACGGCTTCGGCTTCCACGGCGACCAGCAGATCGCGCTCATCGACCGCCGTCGCACCGTGGCAGCAGCGCTCGAGCGCACCTTCTCCGTGCCGTTCGGGTGGACCGAGGTCACGTCCTTCGCGTGCCGCACGGCCCGCGAGGTGGAGTCGCTCCTGCGTCCGCTGGGGTGGATCGACCCTTTCCAGAGCTGCCCTTCCTGTCGTGCGTGATCTTCTGAGCTATAGCTCAGAAGATCACGCACGTGCGCGGAGGGCTGAGGCGACGGCGGTGACGCGGGGGTCGGTGAAGAGGTCGTCGAGGGACCGGGAGAGGGGGATGCGCCAGTTCGGGTAGGCGTCGACCGTCCCGGGGAGGTTGGGCTGGCGCACGTCGCCGAGGACGTCGGTGAACGCCGCGAGCACGACCCGCGAGCGCGCCGTCGCCAGCAGCCGGTGCATCGCCAGCACGACGGCGTCGGGGTCGGACGCGTCGACCTCGAACCCCTCGGACCGCAGCAGGTCGAGCAGCTCGGACCGGTCGCGCGCCGCGTCCTCCCGCGCCGCCGGGACGTCCGACAGCACCCCGGCCTCGGCGCGGGCGCGGACGTGCTCGTCGGCCAGGAACCCCGCGGCCGTGGGCAGGTCGTGGGTGGAGATCGACGCCAGCGTGTCGGGGTGCCAGCGCCGCGGGGGCAGCAGCTCGCCGTCGTCGTCGCGCTGGAACCACAGCACCGCGCACCCGAGCATCCCGTGCGACGTCAGCCCCTCGGTGACCTCCGGCTCCACGGTCCCGAGGTCCTCGCCGACCACCACCGCGCCGGCCCGCGACGCCTCGATCGCCACCACCGCGAGCATCGCCCGCGCGTCGTAGTGCACGTACGCGCCCTCGCGCGCCCCGCGGCCCGGCGGGATCCACCACAGCCGCCACAGCCCCGCTACGTGGTCGACACGCAGCCCGTCGGCGTGCCGCAGCACTCCGCGGATCATCGAGCGCAGCGGCGCGTACCCGGACGCGGCGAGCGCGTCCGGGCGCCACGGCGGCAGCGCCCAGTCCTGGCCCTGCTGGTTGAAGTCGTCCGGCGGCGCCCCGACGGTCACGCCCCGCGCCAGCGCGCTCGCGAGCGTCCACGCGTCGGCGCCGCCGGCCGAGCACCCGACGGCGAGGTCGGCGATCAGCCCGACGGCCATGACCGCGCCGGCCGCGTGCGCGGCGGCGAGCTGCGCGTCGGCGAGCTGCAGGGCCCACGCGTGGAACAGCACCCGGTCGGCCAGCTCCCGGCGGGCGTCCGGGACCCCGGCGTCGCCAACGTGCGCCAGCCCCGCCGGCCACGTGTGCAGGTCGCTGCCGTGCCGCTCGGCCAGCGCGTACCAGGTGGCGACGTCGCGCAGCTCCTCGTCGAGCGCGTCGACGTCGGTGGGCGCGGACGTGTCGTACGGGCGCAGCAGCTCCAGCGCGGACCGCTTCGCCGCCCACACCGCGTCGTGGTCGACGAGGTCCCCCGACGGCGGCCGCAGCGCGTCCACCGACGTCCGCACGGACTCCGGCGCCGCGGCGTACGCGGGCAGGTCGGGCACGCGCACGTAGAGCGGGTGCAGGAACCGCCGGCTCGACGGCGAGTACGGCGACGGCTCGACCTCCGGCGCGAGCGCCAGCGCGTGCAGCGGGTTCACCAGCAGCGCCCCCGCCCCCTGCTCGGACGCCGTGCGCCCCAGCAGCGTGGCCAGGTCGCCGTAGTCCCCGCAGCCCCACGACCGCTCCGAGCGCACGGCGTAGAGCTGCACCATCCACCCCCACGTCGGGGCCGGCGGCTCCAGCGCGGGCGGCGCGACGATCAGCGTGACGTCCTGCCCTCCGCAGGCCAGCCGGTGGTACCCGACGGGCAGGTCGGCCGGCAGGGCCTCCCCGACCGACCGCGTCGAGCCGTCCTCCAGCGTCACCGTCCCGGGCGCGGGCAGCGTCCGCCCGGCGCCCTCGTCGACGACGAGCGTCGCCGGCAGCGCGTCCGGGTCGGCGGACCGGACCTCCGCCAGCGCGGACGCGAGCGCACCGGGGCTCGCGGCGTCGACGTCCAGCGCGGCCAGGACGTCGACCACGACGCCGCGGTCGACCTCCACCTCGTCGTCGTTCGCGTCGCGGTAGCGGACCGCCACGCCGTGGGCGGTCGCGAGCTCGAAGAGCTCGGGCTCGACGGGCACCGGGGACTCCTGATCGTCGGGGGAGCGCAGGATGTCAGTCGGGGCGACGCGGCCGGGTCGGGGCCCGTCAGCCCCGGCGGCCGGCCGCGACGCGGCGTCGCGCCCGGGCCCCGACGTCGTCGGCGACGGCACGGGCGGCGGTCGCCGGCCGGCGGACGCGGGTCAGCGCGGTCACGGTGCTCTCGGCGAGACCGGCCAGCGCGGCGGTGGGACGCACGTCCCAGCCGCGGGCGAGCAGGGCGCCGACGAGCTCGCGCGCGGCGACGGTGTCGCGCCGGGCCCGGCGCGCGAGCGGGCGCAGGTCGTCGGGGAGCGGCGGGTCCGCGGCGGGTCCGGTGCCCGGCAGGGCGACGGGGGCGTCGTCGGTCAGTTCCTCGGGGGCGGCGGCCGGCGGCGCCATGGTCGGGATGGTGGGTTCGTGGAGCACGGTCCTCTTTCCTCGCGGTCGTTCCTGCCCGGGGATCGGCCGTGACCCGCTTCACGAAACGTGACGTCAGGCGGGCTCGAGGAGGTGCTTCTCCCGCACCACCGGCAACGAGAGCGTGCGGTACCCGCCCTCGTCGAACAGGACGACGACCGACTCCTCGGCGACCGTCGTCACGGTGCCCCGGCCCCACTGCCCGTGCCGCACGGCCTCGCCGGGGACGGGGTCGCCGTCCGCGCCCGACGCGTCGTGCAGCCCGGCCCGGTCGCCGGGGTCGCCGGGCCGGCCGGCGTCGCACTGGTCGCAGTGGCCGCACGGCTCGTCGCGGGACTCGCCGAGGGCCTCGAGCAGGGTGCGCCGCCGGCAGCCGGTGGCCTCGGCGTAGCGGCGGACCAGCTCGACCTTGCTCTGCTCCCGCTCCCGTCGCCGGGCGACGACCGCCGCGGCCCGCGCGGCGAGGTCGTGCACGTCCCCGCCGTCGCACGACGCGAGCATGTCGCCGGGCGCGAGGCGCCGCCCGGGCAGGCAGCGCACCGCGCCGAGCGCCACGAGCGCCGGGACGGCGCCGGCGAGCGCCGACTTCGAGACCCCGGCCGGCTTCGCCAGCTCGTCGCGGTCGACGCCGTCGGGGTTCTGGCACACCGCGGCGATGACGGCGTGCAGCGCCGACGTGCCCGGGTCGCGGCCGGAGGCGAACAGCTTCGGGCGCGCGAGGTCCTCGGGGCGGTGGAACAGCACCGCCGTCGCGGCCTCTCCGTCGCGTGCCGCGCGCCCGATCTCCTGGTGGTACGCGTCGATCGAGGTCGGGGTGTCGCCGTGCACGACCCAGCGCACGTCGGGCTTGTCGATACCCATCCCGAACGCGCTGGTCGCGACCACGACGGGGACCTCACCGGCCATGAACGCGTCCTGGACCTGCGTGCGCTCCTTCGCCTTCATCCCGCCGTGGTAGGCCTCGGCGGTGATCCCGGCGTCGCGCAGGCGGTCGCGGACCTCGCTGGTGTGGCCGCGGGTCGTCACGTAGACGATGCCGGCGCCCTCGAGTGCGGCCACCTGGTCGCACACCCGCTCCCACTTCGCGTCCTCGTCGTGGACGAGGTGTGCGGCGAGGTGGATCCGCGGGCGGTCCGGGTCGCGCACGACGACGCAGGCGTCGGGGATGCCGAGCAGCTCGAGGATCTCCGCGCGGGCCGGGACCGACGCGGTCGCGGTCAGCCCCAGCACGCGCGGGCGGCCCAGCCGCCGGCGCGCGGCGGCGAGGGTGAGGTAGTCGGGGCGGAAGTCCGGCCCCCAGTCGCAGACGCAGTGGACCTCGTCGATCGCGAGCAGCGTCGGCGCGCCCGCCGCGAGGGCGTCGAGGACGTCGGGGCGCGCCAGCTGCTCGGGGGAGGTGACCAGCACGTCGATGCCGCCGTCGGCGAAGCGCGCGAGGACGGGGTCGCGCTTCACGGTCGAGTTCAGGACCTCGGCGCGCAGCCCGGCGTCGACGAGGTGCGCGACCTGGTCGTGGTGCAGCGACAGCGTCGGCGACACGACGACGGTCGGCCCGCCCAGCACGAGTCCGGTCACGGCGTACACCGCGGTCTTGCCCGCGGCCGGGGGCAGCACGGCGAGGCAGTCGTCGGCGACCGCCCCGAGGACGGCCTCGCGCTGGCCGTCGGAGAGCTCGGCGCCCTCGCCGAGCACGCGCACGACGGCGTCGTCGATCGCGTCGAGCAGGGTGCGGTCGACGGGGCCGCAGGGTCCGAGGAGATCCGCATCGGAGTCGGTCACCGGGCGGTGGTAGCCGATGTCCGTCGCGCGAAAACGGTGGATGTCCCGCGACGGACAGGGCGTTCGCCGCGAACGGCCGATGGGTACGCCCGGCCGGTGCAACTGGTTCACGTGGAGCCCTACGGCCCCGGACTCGGCCGACGCAGGCGTGGCAAGGGGTGGAGCTACTTCGACCGCGAGACCGGCGAGTCCGTCACCGACGCGGCCCACCTCGACCGGATCGCCGCCATCGTCATCCCGCCGGCGTGGCAGGACGTGTGGATCTGCGCCGACCCGTTCGGTCACATCCAGGCCGTCGGCACCGACGCCGCCGGGCGCCGGCAGTACCGCTACCACGACGAGTGGACCCGCCAGCGCAACGCGGAGAAGTTCGTCCGCGTCACCCGTCTCGGCCACGTGATCGGCGAGGCCCGCACCGAGATCGCCGCCCGTCTCACGGGCAGCACGGGTCTGGGCCGTGACCGCGTGCTCGCCGGCGCGGTGTGGATGCTCGACCTCGGCGTCTTCCGCGTCGGGCACGAGGAGTACGCCAGCGAGGACTCGCCGGGCGACGCGTCGTTCGGCCTGGCCACGCTGCGCCGCGAGCACGCCGTGGCCCGCCGCGACGGGGGCGTCGAGTTCCGCTACATCGCCAAGTCGGGCGTGCCGCGGCGCGTGACCCTCCACGACGAGTACGTCCACGCCCTGGTCGGCTCGCTCAAGCGCCGTCGCGGCGGCGGGGAGGACCTCCTGGCCTACCGGCGCGGCGGGCGTGGCGGCGACCGCGGCCCCTGGCACGACGTGACCGCCCAGGACGTCAACGACGCCGTCCGCGAGCTGATCGGCGACGAGTTCACGGCCAAGGACCTGCGGACGTGGAACGCGGGCGTGCAGGCCGCGGTCGCGCTCGCCGGCGAGTGCGACGACACCGGCGGCGTGCCGCGCGCGCAGCGCAAGCAGAAGAGCGCGGTCACCCGCACGATGAAGGCCGTCGCCGAGACGCTCGGCAACACCCCGGCCGTGTGCAAGCGCTCCTACGTCGACCCGGTGCTCGTCACGCACTTCGAGGCGGGTCGCACGATCGCCGCGGCGCTGCGCGAGGCCGGCGGGAAGGACGATCGGGCCATGCGGCTGCACGTCGAGCGCGCCGTGCTCGAGCTGCTCGACGCGCGGGAGACGACCACGATCGTCGCGGCGGCCTGACCCGGCTCAGGCCGTCTCGGTCGTCATCTCGGCCCACACCGTCTTGCCGTCGCGGTGGGCCTCGACGCCCCAGGCGCTGGCCACGGCGGCGACCATCGCGAGGCCGCGCCCCCGGGCGGCGCTCGGGTCGGGCAGGTGCGCCGCGGGCAGCGCGCCGGTGTCGAAGTCGCGCACGGTGAGTCGGAACGTGTGCGCGCGGCGCTCGACCTCGACCACCGACGCGCTCTCGGCGTGCTCGACGGCGTTGGTCACGAGCTCGGTGACGACGATCTCCGCGGCCTCGCGGGCCTCCTCGTCGACCGACCAGCGCGTGCACACCCGCCGCACGTTGCCGCGGGCCTCGCCGGGGGCGCGGGGGTCGATGCCGAAGTTCCAGTAGGAGCGGACGAGCTCGGGGCGCTCGTCGAGGTGCTCGGCCGCGGTGACGACGTCCGGGTACACGGGGACCCGCTGGGAGACCCGCGAGCTCACCAACAGCGCGGCCAGCGTGGGGTCGGGCGCGGCGACGGCGAGCCGGACGGCGGGCCACTCACCGGCCCGGCTGGCGGCCTCGGTGAACGCGTAGACCGCGCCGGAGTGCGTCAGCCGGACCCCGGAGACGTCGGCGACGACCGCGCCGTGCTCCTGGAGCAGCTGGCAGAGACCGTCGACGACGTGGTGGGCCGTGATCTCGGAGAGGGGGCCGGAGAGGGCGAGGACCGCGGGCTCCGTCGACGTCCGGTCCTCGACGACCACCGTGTACCGGTCCGTCGAGCGCCGATCGCGCTCAGTCCCGCCGTCCCCCGTCTGCTCGAGGGCCAGCTCGATCCTTGTGCTCACGACTCACCTCCGGCCCCTGGTACCCCGCCCCCCGAGGGGCCATGCGCGCCGTCGCGGACGCGTCGGGGACGGGTGCGCGTCGACGCGACGCACGGTCGCCGGCACGCCATCATGGTCGCCATGAGCGAGCAGGACGACCGGCCCTCCTCCGCCCTCGCGGCGGCCGCGGCGTCGGGCGCCGGGGACGGCGCCGGCACCGGTGACCTGGTGGCCTCGCCGGGCGCGGTGATGCGGGTGGCGGGGATGGTCGGCAAGCTCGTCGAGGAGGTCCGGGCCGCGCCGCTCGACGAGGCGGGCCGCTCCCGGCTGGCCGACATCCACGAGCGCTCGATCCGCGAGCTCGAACAGGGCCTCGCCCCGGAGCTGCGCGAGGAGCTGCGCCGCATCACGCTGCCGTTCTCGTCGGAGGCGACGCCGTCGCAGGCGGAGCTGCGGATCGCCCAGGCGCAGCTGCTCGGGTGGCTCGAGGGCCTCTTCCACGGCATCCAGAGCGCCGTGCTCGCGCAGCAGATGGCGGCGCGGGGCCAGCTCGAGCAGATGCGTCAGGGACGCGGACGCCCCGTCGCGGGTGGCGACGGGGGCGGCGGCCAGTACCTCTGACCCGGTGGCCCGGGGTCAGCGGGCCTCGTAGACGACGGCGCCCGCGGGCTCGTGCGGGCCGTGCACGGCGCGGCCGCCCCGCAGGGCGAGCCGGCGCTCGTCCTCGGTGAGACCGCCCCACACGCCGTAGGGCTCGCGGGTGGCGAGCGCGTGCCGGCGGCAGGGCTCGATCACCGGGCACCCGGCGCAGACCTTCTTGGCCTCGGAGGCGCGGTGCTCACGACGTGGGCCGCGCTCGCCGTCGGGGTGGAAGAAGAAGCTCGAGTCCATCCCGCGGCACGCGCCGTGCAGCTGCCAGTCCCACTCGTCGATGATGGGACCGGGCAGGAGTCGGACGTCAGCCATGGCGAACCTCCCAGTCGGGGCGCCCGACCGGAGGGGACGTCCCCCGGCACGGCAGTGGCAGCGCCGGTATCCCCGGCTCTCCGCCAGGGCAAACACGCCTGATCGGCCCAACGAGGTCCCCGATCGTGGGGTCCCGGAGCTGGAGATCCCGTGTGGGCGACACGACGGTCACGGCCCGCCCACGGGCGGCTGACGTGCTGGTCGTGTCGGCCCCGGCCGCTCCGGACCCGCTGCGGAGCTGTGACGCGACCGGCCCGGCCGTGAACGCGTCCTGACGGGGGGTGACGAGTAGGCTCACCGGCACGGCAAGTACGTTGCCGCTCACCGACCGACAGTTGCGTCGGTGCACACCCGACAGACCGGAGGGGGACCAGACGCCGTGGCCACCGATGACGACCTCACTGCTGAGGACCCGCTCGGCGTCGACGTGCAGCGGTCGAACGGCGCGTCGGTGATCCGGCTGGCCGGAGAGATCGACATGCTGACGACGCCGGCGTTGCGGGCGAAGGTGAACGAGGAGCTCCAGGGCAAGCCCTCGGTGCTCGTGCTCGACATGCTCTCGGTCGAGTTCCTCGGCTCGAGCGGCCTCGCGCTGCTCGTCGAGGCGCTCGACGAGTCGCGCAACCGCGACGTCGCCCTGCGGCTCGTCGCCAACTCGCGTCCGGTGAGCCGGCCGCTGCAGGCCACGGGCCTCACCGACCTGTTCGCGCTCTACCCGTCGGTCGAGGCAGCCCTCGCCGGATGAGCGGGTGACGGGGGCCTGACGAATCCCCCGTCGACGCCGCTACGGTGACGCCGCCACCGACCCCCTCACCTGCCGCGAACGGAGATCAGCAGCCGTGCAGACGCCGGAACCGCAGCAGCGTGATCGATCGTCCACCGCCACCACCGATCCCGGCGCCGACGGCTCGGGCGGGCTGGCCGAGACGCCGACGCCGGTCGAGGTCCGCGTGCACGCCGACCCCGCGCTGATCCCGTCGGTGCGCGCCGTCGCGGCCGACCTGGCCGCGCGCGCTGACTTCGACCTCGACGCCGTCTCCGACCTGCGGATGGCGGTCGACGAGGCCTGCTCGGCGCTCGTGCCGCTGGCCCGGAACGGTGGGCAGCTGCGCTGCGGGTTCGCGGTGGCCGACGGGCGCATCGACGTCATCTGCCGGGTGCCGGTCGCCGACCAGGCCACCCTGCGCCAGGACACCTTCGGCTGGCGCGTGCTCACCACGCTCACCGACGACGCCGAGGTGCTGGACGCCGACCCCGAGTGGCTCGGCATCCACCTGCGCAAGCAACGGCTCGCACCGTGAGCGAGCCGGCGGCCGCACCGCCGAGCGGCGACGCGGCCACGAAGCCGGCGGTCACGGGCTCGTCCCGTGGCGAGGACTCGTACGACCACCTCGTCCCGATGCTCACCGAGCACGCCGGGCTGCCGGCCGACGACCCGCGCCGCGAGGTCCTGCGCGACCGCCTCGTACAGGGCTACCTCCCGCTGGCGCGCCACATCGCGCGCCGCTTCGCCCAGCGCGGCGAGCCCCAGGAGGACCTCGAGCAGGTCGCGACCGTGGGCCTCATCCACGCCGTCGACCGCTTCTCCCCGGAGCGGGGCTCGGACTTCCTGTCCTACGCGGTGCCCACCATCACCGGCGAGGTGCGCCGGTACTTCCGTGACAAGGCGTGGTCGACGCGCGTGCCGCGGCGGCTGAAGGACCTGCGCCTGGCCATCGGCTCGGCGATGCCGCACCTGTCCCAGGAGCTCAACCGCGCGCCCACCGCCGGGGAGCTCGCCGAGCACCTGCAGCGCACCCGCGAGGAGGTGCTCGAGGCCCTCGAGGCCGCGAACGCCTACCGGTCGAGCTCGCTCGACGACATGCTCGTCGACGACCCGTCGTCCGGGCGCCTCGCCGACGTGCTGGGCAGCGCCGACGCGGAGCTCGAGCAGGTGGAGCACCGCGAGACCGTGCAGCCGGCCCTGCGCAAGCTGCCCGAGCGCGAGCGCACGATCGTCATGCTGCGGTTCTTCGGCGGCATGACCCAGACCCAGATCGCCGAGCGCGTCGGCGTCTCGCAGATGCACGTCTCACGGTTGCTGACGCGGACCCTCGCCACCCTCCGCGCCGACCTGTCCGACCCGCCCACGCCGTAGGTCGTCAGGAGTGCCAGCAACGCGGCATTGCTGGCACCACGCACCAGGATCGCCACATCCTCGCCGGGACGACACGCGGGGCGTGTCAGCGTGGGGGCCACGCTGACACTGGGTATCAGGAACACCACCACGATCACGTCGCCACGGGCAGGCGCTGGTAGCTGCGCAGCAGCAGCGACCGTCGCCGTACCGCGCCCGGCTCGCGGTGCAGCGTCGGCATCCGGGCGGCGAGCGCCGCCAGCGCGACGCGTCCCTCGAGCCGGGCCAGCGGCGCACCGAGGCAGAAGTGGATGCCGCCGGAGAACGCGAGGTGGTCGGCCTTCGTCGGGCGGTCGAGGTCGAACACGTCCGGGTCGGTGTGCACCGACGGGTCGCGACCCGCGGCGCCGAGCATCGCCATGACGACGGTGTCGGGCGCGACGTCGCGTTCCCCGAGGCGCACGGTCTCGTGCGGCGTGCGCGCGGTGAACTGGATGGGCGCGTCGTAGCGCAGCGTCTCCTCGACGGCGTCGCCCGCGCTGTCGGGATCGGCCGCCAGCTGCGCCCAGGGCTCCCGCGCGTCGGTCATCGCCGCGACCGCGTTCGTCACCAGCGTGCTCGTCGTCTCGAACCCCGCAAGCAGCAGCAGCGCGGCGAGGCTGATCGTCTCCTCGGTGCCGGCGTCCTGCACGGCGAGGTGGCTGACGAGGTCGTCCGCCGGGTCGCGGCGCCGCTGCTCGAGCAGGCCGCCCAACAGCCCCCGCAGCTCGGCGATCGCGGCGTCGAGCCGGTGCAGGGCCCGCAGTGAGCGCACCCCGCCGAGCCCGGCCGCGACCGCCCGCCCCCACCGGGCGAACGCCGCCGCGTCGCCGTCCGGGACGCCGAGGATCGCGGCGATGACCGTGACCGGCAGCGGCGTCGCCACCTCCGCAACGAGGTCGAACCGTCCACGGCGGGCGGCGTCGTCGGCCAGCCGCTCGGCCAGGTCGACGACGAGCGGCTCGAGCGCGGCGACGCGCGCCGGGGTGAACCAGCTGCCGACGAGGCGTCGCAGGCGCGTGTGCTCGGGCGGGTCCATCCCGAGGAACGACAGGTCGACGGGCTCGAGCAGCGGGTCGCGTCCGCCCTCGACCGACCCGCCGAGCGACCCGCCGCTGCGCGTCCGCACGAGGAAGCGCCGGTCACGCACGACGTCGCGGCACAGCGCGTGCGTCGCGACCACCAGCACCCCGCTGCGGCTCGCGTAGGGCTGCGCGGCCTCGCGCAGCTGCCGCTGGACCGGCGTCGGGTCGTCGATCCACGGCCGGTAGAGCAGGCGCAGGACGGGGTCGCCGGCGAGCGCGAGGGCCAGACCGCCGGTGCGCATCACGGCCAGCCGCGCGCCGAGCGTGACGTCGCGACGCAGGTCCACGGGCCCGATCCTGGCGTGGGCCGACCCGTCGAGGAAGCCCGGTGATCGTGGTGGTTTTCCTGACGATCAGTGTCAGCGTGGACCCTATCGGCGTGCTCCGCTTTCTTGCTGACAGACGCCCCGCGTGTCGTCCCGGCGAGGATGTGGCGATCCTGGTGCCCCGTGCCAGGAATGCCGCGTTGCTCGCACTACCGCAGCGCGTGCCGGCCCTCGTCGTCGCGGCGGGTGCGGCCCTGCTTCGCCAGGTACTCGAGCAACGGCACCGCGACGCGGCGGGTGGTGCCCAGGGCCTGGCGCGCCTCCGAGAGCGTGAACGGTGAGGGCAGGCCCGCGAGCCTCCCGACGGCCACGTCCGCCGCGTCGGGCGCGAGGTAGATCCCGTCGCCGACCTTGAGCAGGGCGCCGGCCTTCACCGCCGCCCCGAGCTCGCGGGTGCGCAGCCCCAGCTCCGCGAGACGGTGCGCCTCGGGCGCCGCGAACGGCTCGGCCTCGAGGTCGGACCGCACGGTGGCGACGGCCGTGCGCACCGCGTCGGGCAGCCCGCCGGCGTCGCGGGGCCGCAGCCGCCCGCCCGCCGCGACCAGCGACGACGCGGCCGGCTCGGCGAGCACGAGGTCGAGCAGCCGGGGGTCGGGCAGGTCGAGGGCCCGGGCGGCGGCCTTCGCCGGCAGGCCCGCGTCCAGGGGTTCCGCCTCGGCGTGCGCCGCCACGGCCTCCACCAGCCGCGACGCCAGCGACGACAGCCACGCCGGGTCGACCAGCCACCCCGCCGCCGACGGCACGTCCCCGGGCACCGTCGCCCCCAGCGCCACGAGGTCGTCGCGCCGCATCACCCGGCGCCGCGCGAGCTCCGAGGCGGCGTCCGGCACCCCCTCGGCGCCGGCCAGCTCGTCGGCCCGCGCCCGGGCCGCCCCGCGCCGGCGCAGCACCGGCGGGCGGACGTCGAGCACGGTCACCCCGCCCAGCACCCGATGCGCGCCCGGGTCGCGCAGCAGCGCGTGGTCGCCGGGTCGCAGGGGGAGGGGCTCGCGCAGCGTGAGCCGCACCGCCCGCTCCACGCCCGGCTCGGGCGACAGTGGCCGCACCCGCGCCGCCACCGCCGCCGACCCGACGTGCAGCATCACCTGCTTGGGCAGGTCGACCGCGGTGTCGCCGCCGCGCGGCGGCCCGACCCGTACGTCGACGACGTCGCTGCGCAGCCACCGCCCGAGGGTGGTCAGGGCGTCGCCGCGGCCGATCTCGTCGAGCCCGACGCCGCGCAGGTTCAGCGCGACGCGCGCGACCGCCCGCACCGGGTCGACGCTCTCGCCGAGCGCCTGCATCCCGCGCACGGTCACGGTGCGCGCGCCCAGCGCCAGCTCGTCGCCGACCCGGATCGTCCCGGCCCCGAGCGTGCCGGTGACGACGGTGCCCGCGCCCCGCACGGTGAACGCCCGGTCCACCCAGAGGCGCACGTCGGCGTCGAGGTCGGGGGCGGGCAGTCCGCGCACGACGCGCGACAGCTCCGCGCGCAGCTCGTCCAGCCCGAGGCCCGTCACCGCGGACACGCACACGGCGGGCAGCCGCCCCAGCGACGACTCGGCGAGGTGCTCCAGGGCCTCGTCGCGCGCCAGCTCGGGGTCGGTGAGGTCGCTGCGGGTGACGACGAGCAGCCCGTCGCGCACCCCCAGCGCGTCGAGGGCGTCGAGGTGCTCGGCGGACTGCGGCATCCATCCCGAGTCGGCCGCGACGACGAACATCGTCGCCGGCACCGGCCCGACGCCGGCGAGCATCTGCGTCACGAACCGCTCGTGACCCGGCACGTCGACGAACGCGACCGGCTCGTCGTCACCGGGCAGCGTCGTCCACGCGAACCCGAGGTCGATCGTCATGCCCCGCCGGCGCTCCTCGGCCCAGCGGTCGGGCTCCATCCCGGTCAGGGCGCGGACCAGCGTCGACTTGCCGTGGTCGACGTGCCCGGCCGTCGCCACGACCCTCACCGCAGGACCGCCCGCACCGCCCCGGCCAGCACGTCGTCCGCCTCCGGAGGCACCGAGCGCAGGTCGAGCACGCACCGGCCCTGCTCGACGCGCGCCACGACGGGGTCGGACCCGAGACGCAACGGCCCGGCCAGCGACGCGGGCAGCGCCACCCCCGCGCTCGGCAGCTCCACCCCGGGGGCGCCGCCGCCCCCGACCTGCGCCGCGCAGTCGACGGCCGACGCCGGCGGGCCGATCCGCTCGGCCAGCGCGGCGGCCCGCGAGTGCAGCGAGGCCAGATCGGTCTCGAGCATCGCCCGCACCGGGGGCAGGGGCCCGCGCAGCGTCGCCTCGAGCGCGGCGAGCGTCAGCTTGTCCACGCGCAGCGCCCGGGCCAACGGGTGGCGCCGCAGCCGGTGCACGAGGTCGGCGTCGCCGAGCAGCAGGCCCGCCTGGGGCCCGCCGAGCAGCTTGTCGCCCGACGCCGTCACCAGCGGCACCCCGGCCCGCAGCTCGGTCGCGGCGTCCGGCTCGTCGGGCAGCAGCGGGTGGGGCGCGAGCAGCCCGGAGCCGATGTCGGCGACGACGGGAACGCCCAGGCCGGTCAGCGCGCCCGCCGGCACCGACGACGTGAAGCCCGTGACCACGAAGTTCGACGGGTGGACCTTGAGGACCATGCCGGTCTGCGGGCCGACCGCCGCGGCGTAGTCGTCGACCCGCACGCGGTTGGTCGTCCCGACCTCGCGCAGCCGCGCGCCGGTGGACTCCAGGAGGTCCGGCAGCCGGAACCCGTCGCCGATCTCGACCATCTCGCCGCGGGCGATGACGATCTCCCGCCCCGCGGCGAGCACCGTCGCGGCCAGGATCAGCGCTGCCGCCCCGTTGTTCACGACGTGCACCCCGCCGGCGTCGGGCACGGCCGCGGCCAGGGCCGCCATCGCGCCCGCCCCGCGACGCCCGCGCCCGCCGGTGGCCAGGTCCAGCTCGACGTCGGTGGTGCCCGCGGCGGCGTCGAGCGCGGTGCGCGCCGCGGCCGAGAGCGGCGCCCGCCCGAGGTTGGTGTGCAGCAGGACGCCGGTGGCGTTCACGACCGGCCGCATCGACGCCGCCGTGGGCGGCAGCGACGCCACGGCCTCGTCGGCCACGGCCTCCGGGGCGATCTCCCCGGCCCGCGCGCGGCCCTGCGCCGCGACGACGACCTCCTTGACCCGCGCCCGCCCCAGCGTGGCCAGCGCGGGCCCGAGGCGCGCGTCGGCGAGCACGGCGTCCGTGCGCGGCACCCGCCGGCGGTGATCGTCGGTCATCGCGCCCATTCTGCGCTCACAGCCCGACGGCGAGCGCGACCACCGACGTCAGCACGCCGACCCCCGCCACGGCGCCGGTGACGGCCGCCAGCAGCGGCCGCGGGAACGCGGAGCGCACCATGAGCAGCGAGGGCAGGCTCAGCGCCGGCAGGGTGATCAGCAGCGGTGCGGCGAGCGGCCCGGCGACGCCGACGGCGAGCAGGGCCGCGACCACCGCGACCTCCGCGCCGGTCGGGATCGGCAGCAGCGTCCCGGCCACCGCGAGCACGACCACGCCGACCACGAGGAGCACCAGCCCGGTTCCGGAGACCAGCGTCGACGACAGCGGGAACAGCACGCCCCGGAACGCCCCGAGCGCGACGACGAGCAGCAGGTACTCGGGCAGGAGCCGCACCGTGACCCCGCCCAGCGCCCGCAGGAACCGCACGACCAGCGGCCGGTCGTCGGTCCCGGCCTCCTCGCCCGGCACGACGTCCGCCGCGTCCACGACGGCCTCGGGGGAGCGCCGCGCCCACCACCGGCCCAGCGCCACCGCCGCCGCGACGACGGCCACCCCGGCCGCGGCGCGCAGCACCGTCCACGGCCAGGGCAGCACGAACGCGCAGAACGCGAGCACGACGGGGTTCAGCGCCGGGTTGGCCAGCCAGTAGGCGAGCGTGGCGGTGAGGTCGGCGGCCCGCCGGCGCAACCCCACCGCCAGCGGCGCCGCGCAGCACGAGCACATCAGCGACGGCAGGGCGAGCGCGCTCGCGCGGACGCCGCCGCGCACGCCCGACCCGAGCAGCCGGGTGACCCACGCCGACGGCAACGCCGTCTGCACCGCCGCGGCGAGGACGAGACCGACGACCAGCGCGGGCCAGATCGCGAGGAAGTAGGTCCCCGCGAAGCGCAGCCCCGCCGAGAGCGACACCCCCGGCGTGGCGGACGCCCCGCCGGTGAGGATCGACGGCCCGAGCGAGTGCGAGCCCGCCACCGACGGGAGCTTGGTCCAGTACGGCGCCCACTTCGCCCAGAGCAGCCCCGCGACGACGAGCGCGCCGAAGCCGAGCAGCACCGCCCAGGGCGGCGGTCCGGTCCGTCGCGTCCCGACCCGTGTGTCCGCCACGCGCGCGGGTTCCCCGTGGGGGAGCAGGGCACGCTCAGGCGAAGGCGCGGTCCGGGGGCGTGGTCCGGTCGGAGGGGGTGGCCGTCGTCTCCTGCCGGCGACGGATCCGCTCGCGCTGGGGGACGACGATGTGCGCGGGGTCGTTGGCCGACGCGATCCCGGCGTCGAACACCCCGAAGCGCGTCAGCGCCGAGCCGGCCATGAGGGCGAGGCCCGACAGCGCCGCCGACCAGCGGCGCCGCCGCCCCAGCACCGTCCCGACGGCCCCGGCCGCCAGGCACGCCTTCGACGCGCGCATGAGCGTGTGCGCCCGCCCCTTCTGGTACACGTCGCCGAGCAGTCCGAGCTGGCGCTCCATCACCTCGCCCGCCACGAGCTCGACCGCGGCGCCCGCCACGGCCAGCCGCGCCGCGGGCACGTTGTCGCGCACCGACGCCCCGACCAGGCCCATGCCGCCGCCGGCCGCCGCCGCACTGCCGGCGAACACGACCGGCAGGTGGCGGTGCGCCTCGTGCCACGTCGGCACCGCCGTGTTGGAGAACAGGACCGCGGTGTAGGTGCCGAGCGCCGGCCCGACCACCGCCGACGCGACCCCCGACGCGTCCCCGGCACGCCGCAGCAGCCGGGCGAGACCGCGGGCACCCCGGCGGCGCAGCACCGGCTCGGCGATCTCGGCGGCCGCGGTGGCGGCGGCGAACGTCGCGAACGGCGAGAGGATCCACGTGCCCACCGACAGCGGCGACGTCGGCTTGAACACGCGCAGCATGTGCAGGAACCGCGACGGCCGGTGCAGGTCGTGGACCAGGAACACCGTGCCGCCGATCGCCCCGCCCGCGGCCGCGAGCCGGCCGGTCCGGCGCAGGGTGGGCCGGCCGGTCGCGCCGCCCATCGCGCCCAGCCCGGCCGACGTCGCGGCCAGCCCGCCGAGGAACAGGTACAGCGGGACGTCCGGGTTCTTCCACACCGGCGCCTTGATGATCGGGCGCCCGTAGTACGACCGGAACTCGGCCTCGGGCACCTGCAGCTGCTCGCGGTTGCCGCCGCGGCCGCGTCCCCGGTAGCGCTCGGGCATCTCGGTGTTGGTGTCGTGCCCCATCAGCGCCGACCTCCCCAGAACGCCGCCACGACCGCCGCGCCGAGGCCGACCGCGGTCAGCGCGGCGTTGCGCCACATCTCGGGCAGGTCGCGGGTGGTGACCACCGGGTCCGGCGGCATGCCGTAGACCTCCGGCTCGTCGAGCAGCAGGAAGAACGCGCCGTCGCCGCCGACGCCGTCGTCGGGGTCGCGCCCGTAGAGCCGCGCCTCGTGCACCCCGCGCGAGTGCAGTTCGGCCAGCCGCGCGTCGGCGGCGGCCTGCAGCTCGTCGAGGTCGCCGAACTGGATCGACTTCGTCGGGCACGCCTTGGCGCACGCGGGCTCGAGGCCCTCGCCGAGGCGGTCGTAGCACAGCGTGCACTTGTGGGCGCCGCCGTCGGACTCGCGGACGTCGATGACGCCGTAGGGGCACGACGGCACGCAGTAGCCGCAGCCGTTGCAGATGTCGTCCTGCACGACGACCGTGCCGAACTCCGTGCGGAACAGCGCGCCCGTGGGGCAGACGTCCAGGCAGCCGGCGTGCGTGCAGTGCTTGCAGACGTCCGAGGCCATCAGCCAGCGCACGTCGCGCTCGTCGTCGGGGGTCTGCTGGCCGTGGGCACCGCCGTCGGGCAGCAGCGCGAGCAGGTCGACGGTCCCCCCGCCGGGCGGCTCGGTAACCGCGTCGCGCGGCGAGGAGGACCCGTTGCCGTAGACGGCGGGCAGCCCCTCGGGCAGGAACCCGGTCTGCTGGCCCCCGTGCGCGGGCGTCGCCGACCCGTGCGGCCGGACGTCCTCGATGAACGCGACGTGCCGCCACGTCGACGACCCGAGATCACCGGTGTTGTCGTAGGACATCCCGGTCAGCCGGTAGGTGTCGGAGGCGTCGGTGCCGTCGTCGGGCACCAGGTTCCACTCCTTGCAGGCCACCTCGCAGGCCTTGCAGCCGATGCACACCGAGGTGTCGGTGAAGAAGCCGACCCGCTTCGGGTGTTCCGCCGACCAGCCCGCGTCGGTCGACGGGTCCGGCAACGGCCCGGTCAGCGACGTCGCGGCCCCGGAGAACGCGTCGAACACGTTGGTCACTAGACGATGCCCCCTGGCTCCACGCCGGCCTTGCGCCGGTAGGACTCGACGAAATCGAGCAGCGCGGGCCCGCGGGGTCGACGCCCGGGCTGGATGTCGCAGGTCGCGACCTTCGACTCCTGGATGTGCACGTTCGGATCCATCACCACGCCCAGCAGGTCGTTCGCCGGATCGCCGACGGACAGGCCGTTGGACCCCCAGTGGTAGGGCAGTCCGATCTGGTGGACGACGTGGTCCCCGATCCGCAGGGGCTTCATGCGCTCGGTCACGACCACCCGGGCCTCGATCGCGGTGCGCGCCGAGATCAGCGTCGCCCATCCCAGGTGCTCGAGGTTGCGCTCCGCGGCCAGGGCGGGGGAGACCTCGCAGAAGAACTCCGGCTGGAGCTCCGAGAGGTAGCCGAGGAAACGGCTCATGCCGCCCGCCGTGTGGTGCTCGGTGAGCCGGTAGGTGAGGAAGACGTAGGGATACGTCTCCGACATCGCCGGGTTCAGCCGGTTCCAGGCGCGGTCGATGTCCTCGCGCGCCGGGTTGTCCCGCTGGTCGTGCAGCAGATTGGCCACCGGCGACTCGACGGGCTCGTAGTGCGTCGGCATCGGCCCGTCGGCCAGGCCCGTCGGCGCGTAGAGCCACGCCTTGCCGTCGGCCTGCATGATGAACGCGTCGGTGCCGGCCAGCGCGTCCTCGCACTGCGCGCCCTCCGGCGGCCGGTAGCTCGGCGCCTTCGTGGCCTCGAAGTCGGGGATGTCGTGGCCGGTCCAGGAGCCGGCGTCGGCGTCCCACCACACGTAGGCCTTGCGCTCGCTCCACGGCTTCCCGTCGGCGTCGGCCGACGCGCGGTTGTAGAGCGTGCGCCGGTTCGCCGGCCAGGCCCAGCCCCACTCCGACGCCACCCAGTCCTGCTCGGAGCCGGGCTTGCGGCGGTCGGCCTGGTTGACCCCGTCCTTGTAGACCCCGGTGTAGATCCAGCAGCCGCCCGAGGTCGACCCGTCGGCGCGCATCTGCGTGTAGCTCGAGAGGTGGTTGCCGTCGGCGTCGAAGCCGTTGATCTCGGCCAGCACCGACTCCGGGTCCGGCTCGTCGTGGACGCCGAACGTCGGGTAGTCCCACGTGAGGTCGAGCAGCGGACGGTCCCGCTCGTCGGTCGACGCGGCCAGCTTCTCCCGGATCCTCTTCCCGAGGTGGAAGTAGAAGTGCAGCTCCGAGCGGGCGTCGCCCGGCGGGTGCACCGCCTCCCGGCGCCACTGGAGCAGCCGCTGGGTGTTGGTGAACGTCCCCGACTTCTCGGTGTGGTTCGCGCACGGCAGGAAGAACACCTCGGTGCCGATGTCCTCGGTGCGCAGCTCGCCGGTCTCGATCTCCGGGCCGTCCTGCCAGAACGTGGCCGACTCGATCATCTGCATGTCGCGCACGACGAGCCACTCGAGGTTCGCGAGACCGAGGCGCTGCATCTTGCCGTTGGCGTGCCCGATCGCCGGGTTCTCGCCGACGAGGAAGTAGCCGTAGGTCTTACGGTCGATCTGGTCGCGCACGATGCCGTACGTGCCGTGGTTGCCGGTCAGTCGCGGCAGGTAGCCGAACGCGAAGTCGTTCTCCGGCGTCGCCGCGTCGCCCCACCAGGCCTTGAGCAGGCTGACGAGGTAGGCGTCCATGTGGCCCCAGAAGCCCGTCTTCGCCGCGTCCGCGTCGAGGAAGCTCTGCAGGTCCTCGTGCAGGTGCGCGTTGGGCATCGGGATGTAGCCCGGCAGCAGGTCGTAGAGCGTCGGGATGTCGGTCGAGCCCTGGATCGACGCGTGCCCGCGCAGGGCCAGGATGCCCCCGCCCGGCCGGCCCATGTTGCCCAGCAGCGCCTGCAGGATCGAGGCCGCCCGGATGTACTGCGCGCCCACGGTGTGGTGCGTCCAGCCCACCGAGTAGACCCACGCCGTCGTGCGGTCGCGCCCGGAGTTCGCCGTGATCGCGCGAGCGACCGCGAGGAACTGCTCGGTGCTCATCCCGCACACCGCCGAGACGGCCGACGGCGTGTAGCGGGCGTAGTGCCGCTTGAGCACCTGGTACACGCAGCGCGGGTGCTGCAGCGTGTCGTCGCGCTCCGGGGCGGACGGGGCGTGGGCCTGCTCGCCCGCGCCGCCGGCGGTGTCCGAGGCATGCGCGGCGTGGTGCTCGCGCAGCTCGGCCTCCCAGTGGTCGCGCTGGCCCGCCGCCGGCGCCTCGTAGCCCGCGCCGTCCATCTGCCACGAGATCGGGTCGTAGCGCCCGGTCTCGTGGTCGTAGCCGGAGAACAGGCCGGTGACGTCACCGTCGACGAAGTCCTCGCCGACCAGCTCGGCCGCGTTCGTGAACGTGGTGACGTAGTCGCGGAAGTCGAGCTCGTTGTCCAGCACGTAGTGGATCAGCCCGCCGAGGAACGCGATGTCCGCGCCCGCCCGGAACGGGACGTGCAGGTCGGCCACCGCGCTGGTGCGCGTGAACCGCGGGTCGACGTGGATGATCGTCGCGCCGCGCTTCTTGGCCTCCATGACCCACTGGAAGCCCACCGGGTGGGCCTCCGCCATGTTGGAGCCCTCGATGACGATGCAGTCGCTGTGCTGGAGGTCCTGCTGGAAGTTCGAGGCGCCGCCACGACCGAAGCTGGTCCCCAGACCGGGGACGGTGGCGCTGTGTCAAATACGCGCCTGGTTCTCCACCTGGATCGCGCCCAGGGCGGAGAACAGCTTCTTGATGAGGTAGTTCTCCTCGTTGTCCAGCGTCGCGCCGCCCAGGCTCGAGAAGCCCAGGGTGCGCCGCAGGACGCGGCCCTCGTCGTCGGTGTCCTGCCAGCCGCGGCGGCGGGCGTCGATGACGCGGTCGGCGATCATGTCGACGGCCGTGTCGAGGTCGAGGTCCTCCCACTCGGTGCCGTACGGGCGCCGGTAGCGCACCGACGTCACCCGCGACGGCGACGTGACCAGCGACGTCGACGCCGAGCCCTTGGGGCACAGGCGCCCGCGGCTGATGGGCGAGTCGGGGTCGCCCTCGATCTGGGTGACGCGCCCGTCGCGCACGTAGATGTTCTGACCGCAGCCCACCGCGCAGTACGGGCAGACCGACTTGACGACCTCGTCGGCGTCCGCGGTCCGCGGCTCGAGGGCCTGGGTCCGGGGGGACTGGACGGCCGCGCCGCGCGCGAGGGGGTCCGGACCGGTGGCCTGCCGGAACAGCGGCCACTCGCCGAGCCAGGTACGAGCACCCACGTGGTGGTTCCTCCGTGCTGGTGAGGAGGGAGATCGAGGTTGTGGCGGAGGCGGACGGGAATCGAACCCGCCTGGCCGAGATGCTCGACCACTACGGTGTTGAAGACCGCGGGGGCCACCAGGCACCCTGACGCCTCCGCGGAGCAGCCTAGGTGCGCCCGGCCCGGCACGCAGGTCGGCCCTGCGGAGGTGCGGGAGATCGTCCGATGAGCAGGCCCGACCTCGTCCTCGGCGTCGACGTCGGCACCACCGCCACCAAGGCCGTCGCGTTCGACGCGCGCGGCGACCAGCACGGCAGCGGCGAGGCGCCCCACCACCTCGACGAGCCCGAGCCCGGCGCCGCGGTGCAGGATCCCGAGGCGCTGTACGAGGCGGTCGGCGACGCCGTGCGCGACGCCGTCGCGGACGTCGACCCCGCCCGGGTGGCCGCGGTCTCGTTCAGCTCGGCCATGCACGGGCTGCTCGCGCTCGACGCGGGCGGCGACCCGATCGGGCCGCTGATCACGTGGGCCGACAGCCGCGCGAGCGACGTCGCGCGCGAGCTGCGGGCCCGGGACGGGGCGCTCGCGCTGCACCGGCGCACCGGCACCCCCGTGCACCCGATGAGCCCGATGGTCAAGCTCGCCTGGCTGCGCCGGGCGCGCCCGAGCCTGCACGCCGCCGCGCACACGTGGGGCGGGATCAAGGAGCTCGTGCTCGCCCGCGCCGCCGCCGCCCGCGTCGCCGACACCTCGTGCGGGTCGGGCACCGGACTGCTCGACGTCGCCACCGGCACCTGGGACCCCGAGGCCCTGGAGATCGCCGGCGTCACCGCCGCCGCGCTCGGCGACCCGGTCGCGCCGACCACTGTCGTCGGGCACCTGCGCGAGCGCGGCTGGGGCCTGCCCACCGGCGTCCCGGTGGTGGCCGGCGGGGGCGACGGACCGCTGGCCAACCTCGGCGTCGGCGCCGTCCGGCCCGGGGTCGCCGCCTGCTCGATCGGCACGAGCGGCGCCCTGCGCGTCACCGTCGAGCGTCCCGCCGTCGACCCCCGCGGGCGCGCGTTCTGCTACGGCCTCGCCGACGGGCGCTGGGTCGTCGGCGGGGCCGTCACCAACGGCGGGCTCGTGCTCGACTGGGCTCGCGAGACGCTCGGCCGGCCGGTGGAGGAGCTGCTCGCCGCGGCCGCGGACGTCCCCGCGGGCGCCGACGGGCTGCTGGCGATGCCGCACCTGCTGCCCGAGCGCGCGCCGCACTGGGACGTCGGGGGCGCCGGCGCGCTCGTCGGCCTGCACCACCGCCACGGGCCCGGACACGTCACCCGCGCCCTGCTCGAGGGCGTGTGCCTGCAGCTGCGCCTCGTGCTGGACTCGTTGCGCGAGGCCGGCCTCGCCGTCGACGAGGTGCGCGCCACCGGCGGCTTCGCCCGCAGCGACCTCTGGCGCCGGCTGCTGACCGACACCCTCGACCTGCCCGTCGGGTTCCCGACGGTCGACCAGGGCTCGGCCTTCGGTGCCGCGCTGCTCGGGATGCAGGCGGTCGGCCTGCTCCCGCCCGGCGCGGACGCGCTCGTCGACGCCGCCGAGCGCATCCCCCTCGAGGAGACGCTGCGTCCGGGCGCCGACGCCGCGACCTACGCCGCGCGCCTGCCGGTGTTCGAGCAGGTGCACGACGCGCTGGGCGACGTCACCGCCGCGCTGGGTCAGTCGTCCGCGGCGTCCGCCACGGCCTCGAGCTCGACGAGGGCGTCCTCGAGGTAGCCGAGCAGGTGCTGGAGGTGCGGCACCGCGCGGCGGTCGCCGGTCACGCCGATCTCCATGCTGTCCGCGTAGGACATGACGGTGATGTTGAGCGCCTGGCCGTCGAGCGGCACCGAGATCGGGTAGATGCCGTCGAGCTTCGCGCCCTCCCAGTACAGCGGGTCCTTGGGCCCGGGCACGTTGGAGATGATCAGGTTGAAGCCCTGGTTGATCGCCGACGCGCCGGGGACCAGGCCCATGCCGATCGGCGCGGCGACCACGGCGGAGAGCGCGGCGATCGTCATGGGGTCGCGGCCCTGGAGGTTCTCCTTGGCCGCGAGCCCGGACTGGCGGATCTTCGTCAGCCGCTCGGCGGCGTCGGGCTCGTTCGTCGCCAGGTTGACCAGGATGGCGCCGAGCGCGTTGCCGGACCCGGAGTCCTCGAGCGCGACGGGCAGCGCGGCCACGAGCGGCTTGTCGGGCAGCCCGTCGTGGTCGGAGAGGTAGCGGCGCAGCGCACCCGAGCTCATCGCCAGCATGACGTCGTTGACCGTCGTGCCGGTGCGCTCGCGGACCCGCTGGATGCGCTTGAGCGGCCACGACTGCGCCGCGAAGCGTCGGGCTCCCGTGATCGGGACGTTGAGCATGGTCGGCGGCGCCTCGAACGGCAGCGCCAGGTCGTGCTCGACCAGGCCGCGGTAGGCCGACGACACCAGGGCCGGCCCCACGTTCAGCGACTGCCCGACGCCCTCGACCAGCGTGCCCGCGGTGCGCAACGCACCACCGACGACCTCGCGCGCCCCGCCGAGGACGCCGCTGGGTGCGGGCGCCTTCTCGCCGACCCGGCGGCTCGCCCGGCCCGGGCGCGGGTCGACGGCCCAGAACGGGGCCATCCCACGCTGCTCGGGGTCCGTGCTCAAGGCCTTCTCGAGGTGCCGCATCGCGCGCACCCCGTCCATCATGGCGTGGTGGATCTTGCTGTAGACCGCGAAGCGGTCGCCCTCCACGCCCTCGATGAGGTGGAACTCCCACAGCGGCCGGTGGCGGTCGAGCAGGCCGCCGTGCAGCCGTGACACCAGCTCGAGCAGCTCGCGGATCCGGCCCGGACGCGGCAGCGCGGAGAGCCGCACGTGGTACTCGATGTCGACGTCGTCGTCGTTGACCCACGCCCACTGGCCCAGCGTCGAGAGGCTGCGGGTGGCCCGCCGGCGGAACAGCGGCGCCACGTCGACGTCGCCGGAGACGAGGCTGCGGTGCAGGTCGGCGAGGTAGTCCGGCCCGGCGCCCTCGGGCCGGTCGAAGAGCATCAGCGAGCCGACGTGCGTCGGTCGTTCCCGCGACTCCGCGAGCAGGAACATCGCGTCCCGGAACGACATCGTCGCCATCGGCATCCCTCTCCGACCCCCGTGCGCCCGCCCCGCCGAACGGGGGAGCCTGTCGTCCGCCAGTGTGACCTACTCGCGAGTCGGTGTCGCCGTCAGTCCGTCCGGGCGACGAGCTCCTGCGTCCCCAGCACGATCGCCAGCGCCAGGCGCTCGGCGTCCCCGGTCCCCGGCTCGGCGGTGTACACGAGCAGCCGGACGTCGTCGGTGGCCACGAACAGCACGTCGCAGTCGACGGTGAGGCGGCCGACGGCGGGGTGGTCGACGACCTTGCGCTTGGCGGGCTCGCCCCGCGGCACCGGCTCGCCGTGCTCCCAGAGCTCGACGAAGCGCGGGCTCTGCGCCCGCAGCGCCGCGACGAGCCGGCGCGGGCCCCGGTCCGCGGGGTAGCGGGACGCGGTCAGCCGCAGGTCGGCCACCTGGCCGGCCTGCAGGTCGGCGAGCTCCCCGGCGGAGTGCACGACCCGGTTCGGCGCGCCGACGAGGTTGCGCCACACGGCGTTGCGCTCCAGCCCGCGCCACGCCGTCGTCGCGCCCAGGAGCGCGTCGTAGGGCGCGTTGGCGACGAGCAGGGTCCAGGTCGCGTCGAACACCGCCACCGGCGTGTGGTCCAACCGGTCGAGCAGCCGCTGCACGCTCGGCGTGATCCGTGCGGGCACGACGTCGTGGCCGGGGGCGGCGTGACCGGCGAGCCGGTGGAGGAGGTCGCGCTCCTCGTCGCCGATCCGCAGGGCCCGGGCGAGGGCCTCCACGACCTGCGCCGACGGCGACGTCGTCCGTCCCTGCTCGAGGCGGGTCAGGTAGTCGGTGGAGATGCCGGCGAGCCCGGCGAGCTCCTCGCGCCGCAGGCCCGCGGCCCGGCGGCGCCCGCCGGTGGGCAGCCCGACCGCGTCCGGCGCGACGCGGTCGCGCCACCGGCGCACGGTGCGCCCGAACTCCCAGGTCTCCACGTCGCCATCCTCCGGCGCCCGCTCCCCGCTGTCCTGGTCCTGGCGGTCCCACGACCACGGGACGACTGCCTGCCGCGCCGCGGTACGCCGAGTCTCGGGGCCATGACCACAGCACTCGTCACCGGGGCCACCCGCGGCCTCGGCCGGGAGATCGCCCGCCAGCTCGTCGCCGCGGGTCACACCGTCCACGTCGGGGCGCGCGACGAGGTCCGCGGCCGCGCCGTCGCCGAGGAGCTCGGCGCCCGCGCCGTCGCGCTCGACGTCACCGACGACGCGTCCGTCGCGTCCGCGCTCGCGCAGGTCGAGGCGGAGGGCGGCCTCGACCTGCTCGTCAACAACGCCGGCATCGCCATGGCCGCGCGCAACGGGCCGGACGCGCTGGCGGTGCTCGACACCAACGTCGCCGGCATCGTCCGCGTCACCGAGGCGGCGCTGCCGCTGCTGCGCCGCGCCGCGCAGCCGGTGATCGTCAACATCTCCAGCGCCCTCGGCTCGTTCGCCGCGAACCACGACCCGGCGCACCCGGCCTCCCGGGTGCCGGCGATCGTCTACGGCGCGAGCAAGGCGGCCGTGTCGATGCTGACCGTGCAGTACGCGCGAGCCGAGCCCGGGGTGGTGGTCGTCGCCGTGGAGCCGGGCTACACGGCGACCGGTCTCGGCGGGGCCGACCACGGCGGCCGTCCCGTCGAGGTCAGCGCCGGCACCGTCGTGCGCGTCGCCGCCCGCGTCGTGCACGGCCCGACCGGCACGTTCTGGGAGGAGGACGCGGAGCGCGGGTGGTAGCGGCTCAGGTGATGGCGCCCGGGTCGTCGGACGCCTCGGGCAGCACCCGGCCGTCCTCGAGGACGTTCGCGCCCGGGACCTCCTGCAGGAAGACGGCGACGTCCTCCTTGCGGTCGCCCGTGATCTCGCACCAGGCGTCGGCGAGGCCGTGCAGCAGGCGGGCCCGGACCTCCGGGGAGCGCCCGCACCGGATGATGCCGGTCATCCGCGCCCCGGACACCGGCTCGCCGGCCACGAAGATGCTGTCCGGCGGGACCTCGACGAACGAGCAGTGCACGTAGGCGCTCGGCGCGCCCGTGACCTCCGCGTGCACCTTCGTCATCGCCGCGGCGACCTCGGCCTTGTGGTCCAGCGTGGCGCCGCCGGTGGGCACGGTGAACTGGTAGAAGGGCACGGTTGCCTCCCGGGTCGGACTCGCAACGAATGTGACGGTAACGACCGCGTCGGCAGCCCCGCAAGCTGCTCGGACTCGAAAAGAGTCCTACGCTGACCCTCGTGCGGCACGACGACCTCGGGGACGTGTACTGCTCTGTCGCGAGGACGTGGTCCGTCATCGGCGAGCGCTGGACGATGATGGTCCTGCGCGAGTGCTTCCGGGGACAGCGGCGCTACGAGCACTTCCGCACCAAGCTCGGCCTCGGGGCGAACGTCCTCAACGACCGGCTGCGCGTGCTCACCGACGAGGGCGTGCTCGAGCGGGTGCGCTACCAGGACGCGCCGCCGCGCCACGAGTACCGCCTCACGGCGAAGGGCGCGGATCTCTACCCGGTGCTCGTCGCGCTGATGGCCTGGGGCGACCGGTACGAGAACGACGTGCCGCCGGTGCGGCTCGTCCACCGCGGATGCGGGCACGACGCCGCCCCGCGGCTGACGTGCGCGCACTGCGCGCAGCCCGTGAGCTGGCGCGAGATGACCGCGGAGCTCGAGCCCGACGCCTGGTGAAGGGCGCCCCCGGCACGACTCGAACGTGCAACCGTCGGATTAGAAGGCCGATGCTCTATCCGTTGAGCTACGGGGGCCGATGTGGAGTTGACCTGCGTCCAGTCTGTCAGGGCACGGGTCCCGACGAGGTCCAGGGTCGCCGGACCCGACGTTCGCGGAACCTGCCCTTGATTCCCTCCTCGCGCAGAGAAGACTCGTGGCGAGCACATCGGACGGACAGCGACCGTGTGCTCCGAGTGGCTTTCGGGGAGCGGGACGAGGTGGACACGGAAGAGCTGGTCGTGGCTCTGCGCCGGGCCGCACGCGACCTGACCGGACGGGGCAGCATCCGCGATCGCGAGCAGACCCTCGATGACATCGTCGGTGCCGCGGTCGAGACCGTGCCCGCGGCCGACGGTGGCGGGATCACGGTCACCGAGCACGGCGAGGTGGTGTCCCGCCACACAACGGATCCGACGATCACGAAGCTCGCCGAGCTGCAGGCCGACCTCGGCGAGGGGCCGTGCATCAGCGCGCTCCACGAGCCGCCGGAGAGCGGGACCATCGTCGCCGACGACCTCGGTGGCGCCGACGGACGGCGGTGGCCCCGCTTCGCCCCCCTCGCCGTGGAGGCCGGCTACCACGCGATGCTGTCGGTCCAGCTCGCCTACCAGCCCGGGCCCCGGAGCGTGGCGCTGAACCTCTACGCGACCCGGGCCGGCGCCTTCGACCGCGACGCCCGGACGACCGCCGCGCTGTTCGCGGTCGAGGCTGCCGTGCTGCTCGTCGGGGCCGAGGAGGCCGTCCACCTGCGGAGGGCCGTGGACAGCCGCGACACGATCGGCCAGGCCAAGGGCATCCTCATGGAGCGCTTCGGCGTCGACGACGAGGGCGCCTTCCGAATGCTCGTGCGCTCCTCCCAGGAGACCAACCTCAAGCTCGTCGAGGTCGCGCGCTGGTTGCACGTCGAGGCGTGCCGTCGCAGCAGCGCGGAGCACGGGTCCTAGCGGCACCCCGGCGCGCATGGGCCCGACCTACCCTGGGCTCGTGGCCTCCCCGACCCCGACCCCCGCCGACGCACCGGCCCGGGCCCGTCCCACGACGCCCGGCGCACTGTTCGCCGCGCAGGTGGCGCCGGTGCTCGCCGTGGCGGCGGTCGTGGCCCTGGCCCTCTCGACCCTGTCGGGCGCGGCGACGTTCGCCCAGCTCGGGCTGCCCGACCCCGGGCCGCTGACGGTCTACGCGCTGCCCGTCGTGCGGGCCGCCTCCCAGGCCGCGGCCGCGGTCACCATCGGCTTCCTGCTGCTCGCCGCCTTCTTCACCCCGCCCGCCGCGTCGGGCTCGCTGACCGCGGACGGCTACCGCGCCGTGCGGATGGCGACGTGGGCGGCGGGGGCGTGGTCGGTCGCCGCCCTCCTGATGATCCCGCTCTCCACGGCCGACGCCTACGGGCGTCCCGTCGGCGCGATGCTCGACCTGCGCGTGCTCGCGACCGCGGTCACCGGCATCGAGACCACCGGCGCCTGGGCGCTGACCGCCCTCGTCGCCCTGGTCGTGCTGGGGGTCACGCGGGCGGTCCTGGGCTGGGGCGGGGCCGTCGTCGGCGCGGGCCTGGCC
The DNA here is from genome assembly GCF_039542135.1 of Actinomycetospora chlora. Taxonomy (NCBI): domain Bacteria; kingdom Bacillati; phylum Actinomycetota; class Actinomycetes; order Pseudonocardiales; family Pseudonocardiaceae; genus Actinomycetospora; species Actinomycetospora chlora. Next base: position 1,832 of record NZ_BAABHO010000012.1, on the reverse strand, counting down.
CTCGCCGGCCTCCTCCCGCTCGCACTCACCGGCCACTCCGCCGGGGGCAGCGACCACGACGTCGCCACCAACAGCCTCCTGCTGCACGTGCTCGCGGCCGCGGTGTGGGTCGGCGGGCTCGTGGCGGTGGTGACCCACCTCGCCGCCGGTGGTCGCCACCCCGCCCTCGCCGCGCGGCGCTTCTCGGCGGTCGCGCTGGTCTGCTGGATCGTGCTCGCCGCCTCCGGTGTGCTCAACGCCCTCGTGCGCATCTCCCCGGGCGACCTCGTCACCAGCACCTACGGCGTCCTCGTCCTCGTCAAGATCCTTGCGCTCGTGGCGTTGGGTGCCTTCGGTGCCTGGCACCGACGGCACTCGCTGCCCGCGATCGAGCGGGGCGAGACCGCGGCGCTCGTGCGCTTCGGCGGCCTCGAGGTGCTCCTCATGGCGGCGACCATCGGGGTGGCGGTCGCGCTGGGGCGGACACCGCCGCCCGTCGGGCCGCAACCCGAGCCCACCCGCATCGAGGCCCTCCTCGGCTACGGCATCGACGCGCCGTTCAGCCTCGCGGGCGTCGTCACCCAGGCGCGGTTCGACGTCCTGTTCGGCACGCTCGCGCTGGTCCTGGCGGGGCTCTACGTCGCCGGCGTCCGCCGCCTGCGGGCCCGGGGCGACGGCTGGCCGCCGGGACGCACCACGGCGTGGCTGCTCGGCTGCCTCGCCCTGCTGGTGGTGACGTCGTCGGGCATCGGCCGGTACGCGCCCGCCCAGTTCAGCGTGCACATGGGCCAGCACATGGTGCTGAACATGCTGGTGCCGATCCTGCTCGTGCTCGGTGCGCCGATCACCCTCCTGCTCCGCGCCCTGCCGGCCGCCGGGTCGGGGGCGCCACCCGGGCCCCGGGAGTGGGTGCTCGCCGCGGTGCACTCGCCGGTCGCCCGGGTGCTGAGCCACCCGCTGGTCGCGCTGGCGCTGTTCGTCGGCAGCTTCTACGTCCTGTACTTCTCCGGGCTGTTCGACGCCGCGCTGGAGTCCCACTGGGCCCACATCGCGATGAATGTCCACTTCCTCGCGGTCGGGCTGCTCTTCTTCTGGCCGATCGTCGGTGTCGACCCGAGCCCGCGGCAGCTGCCGCCCATCGGGCGCCTCGGCCTGCTGTTCGTCGCGGTGCCGCTGCACGCCTTCTTCGGCATCGCGGTCATGAGCTCCAACACGGTGATCGGCTCGAGCTTTTACCAGCAGCTCGAGATGCCGTGGGTCGACCGCCTCGCCGACCAGACCGCGGGCGGCGGGCTGGCCTGGGCGACCGGCGAGGCGCCGATGCTGCTCGTGCTCATCGCCCTGCTCGTGCAGTGGTCCCGCGCGGACGAGCGCCAGGCACGGCAGGGCGACCGCCGGGCCGAACGCGACGGCGACCGCGAGCTCGCCGAGTACAACGCCATGCTGCGGTCCCTGGCCGGCGGCCGGCGGGACACGGGCGACCCGCAGGGCGAGACCACCGCCGACCTGCAGCAACGCGGTACCTGACCCGCGGTGCCGACGCCGTCCGCGGCGTCGCGTACAGTGGTGGGGCACCCGGGGAACGGACGCGCTCCAGCGGCCGGCCGGGAGCCGACCGAGGCTTCGAGCCTCGGGTACAGTCGAAGACCGCGATCGCACCGGCTCCGTGCCGGGCACCGATCGCCTCCCGAGACCCGGGATGCGCCGACGGGGACCCCCCGGAAACGGCCTGGAACGGGATCGGGTACGGTGGAGAAACACCGCGAGGAACTGGGCCGGTAACGGCCGGGGGATTCGTGTGTGGTTGTCCTTTGAGAACTCAACAGTGTGCCGATGTTTGGTGTGTTTGTCCT